>CALFHQ010000062.1 GCA_937876385.1 uncultured Pseudomonadota bacterium | reverse complement strand
TTTGGACACATCAATTCCGGCCTCGGCGATGGCTCGTCGGCTCTTTTCGAATCGGTCTTTGCGCTCTCGAGCTGTTGCAGGCATGCTGAGGACCAGGGCCAGTAACATTGTTGTTGCGATGGTCAGAGTCTTTTTCATTTTCTTCCCTCCAGTCGGCGTTTGTTCGCCGTCTTGTTGTCAACGACGGGCCCCTTAGACCGGCTCCTTCCGGGACTATTCAAAAGGAGGGATTGATGATGGGTTCAGACCGCCTCCATGGCTTGGTTCTCAGCCTTTTTGTCTGGCGGGGATAGCTGTTGACAGTGACCACCGATCGAAATAGACTGAGCGCCGTGGATCGTCCACCTGCTGGTCTGCGTGGACCACAATCTTGCGCTGTCTGATTGAAGAGAACAAGGGGGCCCTACATGAGACAAACTGGCATTTCCTTTCTGGCCCTGACATTGTTGGGTGTCATACTCCTGGGACCGAACCTGGCCGCTGCAGCGGACAAGCCAGTTCTCATGGTTCTTAGAGTCGACTCCGATGGTGTTGGCGACCCTCAGAAGGACGCAGTCCTCAAGACGACCAAAGCCGAAGTGGCCAAGTACGAGATGTACCAGCTTCTGGAGACGCCGCCGGTGGATCTTCTCGACGAGATGGTGAACTTCGAGTGTCTGGAGATGGACGCCGAGTGCCTGTCGAAGATCGGTGCAAAGCACAAAGCCGACGTGTTTCTCTATACCCGGTGGGTCGGTGGCAACGTCACGGTTCTCCTGGTGGATGTCAAAGGGGTCAAGGCCCTCAAGACCCACGAGGGGCAGACAAGCGCTGCCAAGCTCTCCAGCTACTTCACCAACACTGCCATCATCAAGGTGTTCGGTCCAGTGCCCAAGAAGGAAGAGTTGGTATGGGTGACCATCGATGCCAACGTGGCACAAGCCGACGTCTTCATCGACGAAAAGAAGGTTGGTCAGACCCCGGTGAAGCAGAAGATGCTGCCAGGCACGTACACCGTATCCCTCCGCAAGCCCGAGATTCTCATGGCTGAGGAACGAATCAAGGTGACCGGCAAGAAGCCAGTGAACTTCACGGCCAACCTGAAGCCGATCCCCAAGAAGAAGAAGGTAGTGGTGATTCCTCCTCACCAGGGAGATCCCAAGAAGAAGACGAAGGAAGAGAAGAAAGACGATGACAAGGGGACCCCATTTTATGCGACGTGGTGGTTCTGGTCCATCGTCGGAGTTGGCGTTGCGGCCGCCGTCACCGGCACCGCCCTGGCGCTTTCCGGCTCTGACTCCACTGAAACCGGAGCGATTCGGTTCTCGGTGGACTCCGGTTCCGCCGAAAAGGACTCGGTGTTTTACAACGGCTTCGGAGCAGGAGGTAACTGAGCATGACGAAACGACTTACGATACTGACGATGTTCGTGTTGCTGGGCGCTTTTGGCTGTGCTCCGGCTCAGGACAACACTATGGCAACGGGCGAGACGGATGGCGAGTTGGCAACGGTCCACTTCAGCCTGGAGTCGATTGCTCAGGGGCTCGATCTCAACAACAAGACCTTCCGGTTGCGCATCTATTCGGCGGCTCCGGCCAGCCCGGACTCGGAGACTCTCTTCGACTCTCTGGCCAGCTACGGCTGCCTCCAGGCGTCGGGAAGCGACATCTCCATCAGAGACCTTAAGGTAGGGGACGGTCGGCTGGTATTCTTTGAGGTGTTCTCCGATTCCAGTTGCATGGATCGATATGCGATGGGAGTTCGAGGCGGGGTCAACATCGTCAAAGAGACCGAACTCCAAAAGAGTGCCCGTGGGACGGAATGTAGCGCTGACGAAGTCTGCCAGGAATTGGTTCACCCGGACGCCCGGTGCGACTGCGACAAGGAAGTTGATGAATCCAACAACGCCTTGACATACTGCAAGGCCGGTGTGACGGGTTCCTGCACCGTGAGTGCGCCTATCTACATCCCGCTGTACGAGACCGGCAAGTTCGAAGAGCTGCCTTTCCCGTCGCAGGATCTGCGCAACCGAGCTTCCCAGACTTCTTGTGACGTAGATGCCGACTGCAACGTTGTGCATCCTGCTGCGGTGTGCAATTCGGTTCTGGGCTTTTGCACGGTAGAAGGGCTGTTCCCGTTGAGTCCTTCTCGCCCCAGAGCGTTCCACCAGAGTGTCACGCTGTCCGATGGCAGAATCTTGTTCCTCGGTGGGTTTAACCGCGTTGACGATGGCAACAACTTCCAGGCTGCAGCGCCGTTTTCGGAGTTGTACAACCCCATCACCAACCTCTTTGAGAAGCCCTCTGCTCAGTCGAGCTTTGGTGGGAAGCACGCGGCTTTCGCCGGCGCAGCCCGCATTCAGAATGACAGTGCGGTGGTCGCCGGCGGCATCACCGAGGCGAAGCTTCGTTACGACCTCGGAGACGAGCTGATGATGTCGGTGGAGATCCCCCTTGAGTACACCGACGATTGCTCCAGTGGCACCTGCACGAACTTCTCCCGTTCGCTGTACGTCATGGATCTGATTTCAGGGACGGTCCAGGAAAGCACGTTGCCCAGCTACGTGATGGCCCATCGTTTGGCTGTTGTGAACCAGGGCACCGATCCTTACCTGCTCCTCACCGGCGGACTCGTCTATGACGATGAGGTCAAGACGGTTGCTCCCACGAACCTGTACACCGAATGCTCGGTTCTGGACATTCTGGCGGGAGACGCTGCTGTGTGCACGGAGATGACGGACTCGCCGATGTCGACGACTCGCTATTCCCAGGCAGACATCTGTCTGGTTCAGTCGGGTCCCATGGAGCCTTGTGACGAATACATGACTTTGGGCGGCGCTCCGGCAGACGAGGCCACCGCCACGGTGTTTTCGTCGGAGCAGGAGCCCTTCAATCAGTCCTTTGAATTCAGCAAGCTCAGCGACCTTCAGGGCGCCTTGTTCCCGGAAATGGCGAAAGTGGAAGATTCGACGGATCAGCCAGCTCGCTTCTACTCATTTGGGGGAATCCACGACCTGACATCGACCCAGTCAAACGGTTCGTTGATGGTCAGCATCGGTGCGCCGGATGTTCCTCCCCAGCAGATCACCGTGAACCTTTCCTCGGGACAGATGAATCCCCTCCCGGTGGATCTCTCGAAGTTGGACACTCCTGACAGCGTGTACCGCCTGTTCCACAGCGTGAGCGTGTTGGAAGACGGGCGAGTCATTGTGGCGGGTGGAATCGGGTCTGATTCCCTTCCCACTCGAGACGTTCTGGTGTTCGAAGACCCGCAAACGGGCACACTGGAGTTCGTCAAGAAGTTGACCCTGCGACGGGCCAGGTTCGTCCACCCGGCGACGGTCATCAAGAAGGGGTTGCTCAAGGGAGCCATCCTCATCGTCGGTGGATTCACCGTGGACAACGAAGATGGTGCCGTCCGTTTCGCCGAAGGTGCCGAGATCTTCATTCCATGATGGGTTCCATGCCCTCATGACCACTTCCCTGAGTCACCACCGCTTCTCCCTCCTCGTTTTCCTTTCCACACTGTTTCTCCTTCCTTTTGTCAACGGCTACCCTTTCTTTCGTGATTCCGGGGAGTTCTTGACCACGTTGACCATTGGCGGGGTCGCCCATCCCACCGGGTTCCCACTGGATCATGTGTTGGCTCCCCTCTTTCTGGCCATCCCGCTGGGCTCCATCCCCATGCGTCTTGCCTTCATGAGCGCTCTGTTTGGGGCCGTTGCCATAGGCTTTGGTTTCTTTGTTGCCACCACCGCATACCCGCACTCCAAGCGCCGGGACGATCCGTTGCACTGGTTGTCCTTCCTGCTATTGCCTGCTGCGTTGCTGTGCAACACCATCTGGTACCACGCCACCAACGTTGAGGTGTACGTTCCAGCCCTGGGTGTTTCGGCAGCGCTCCTGGCCTGCGGCGCTGTCCTCCTGGTGGACATTCCGTCCTCATGGCGGGGCAGGGTAGGGCCCCTCTTCTGGCTGTTGGGCGGCCTCTCATTGGGAATGCACGTCACCACGGTGATGGTTTTTGGGTTGGTTCTCCTGGTTGTCTTTGCCCATCGCTTGCGTGCCCGTGAGGGTGCCGGTGTTGGTGCCGAGCTCCTTCGGCTCCTCTTTCCGGGGGTGCTGTTTGCAGTTTTGGGTGCCGTGGTTCTGGTGTACTTACCTCTCCGGGCCGCCATGACTCCTGCGGTGAACTGGGGCAATCCGGCGGGGGCGGTTGGACTTATGCGCCACCTCACGGGGCAGAGCATTCGCACCTCCTTTTCTCAGGAGATGATGCAGTTTGATGTTGGCCATGTCCTGGCCCATTCCCGCACATACGCAGAGCAGTTGTTGCGTCAAGTTGGGCTTCTGTTGCCTCTGGCAGCGTTTGGTTTCTGGGTGTTGCTTGGTGACCGTCGCTCTCGATGGCAGGGAGCGCTGCTGGCCATCGTCTGGCTTTCCGACTTTGCCTTCTCGGTGTTCATCAACCCTATGGCGCAGAAGGATCTCCAGACCTCAACGTTGAGTTTCTGGTTGGTGGTTGTGGTGGCGTCGGTTGGAGTTATGGAAGTGGGCCGACGGGCTCACGGTCGTTTCCATCGGGGCGCCTGGGTGGCTGGAATTCTCCTGGTGATTGCCGGCTGGGTTTCGCCCTTTTCGAGCCTCTCTTTTTCGCATCGACTGGCTCGCAGCTCCCCCGTCGCCACGGCGTACGGTTCTCAGGCGTTGCGTGGGGTTCTTCCCGACGGTGTTCTCGTGTCAGGGGGAGATGATTTGAGCGGACTCTCTCTGTATCAGGACATTGTTGAGAACCGCCGTCCGGATGTTCTCCCTGTCATCCGCCAGATGCTCTGTGAACCCTCCTTTGTAGATCCCCTCTTTGCTCGCTATGAGAAACACGCTGCGACCCCCATATTGAACAAGAGTCGGAAGGATGAATGCGGTTTGGACGGAGAAGAGAAGCAGATGTTGGAGGGTTGGATAGCGGCTTTGCAGGGGTTTGCAC
>CALFHQ010000061.1 GCA_937876385.1 uncultured Pseudomonadota bacterium | reverse complement strand
AATCGACGCCATTCGACTCGCACACCTACAGCGTGCGGGATTCTATCTCTATCTGAATCCTGGGGTACGCACACCTGCAGCGTGCGCACCCCAGGCTACAACACCAGCACACCTTTGGTGTGCGCCCCGAGGCACCTTCAGCGCCACGGGGCATTGGGACCAGAGTTCGACGGGCCCGACCGGCGTTCTAGCTCAGACGGCGATTCAGATGCCCCGCTCCCGGTCCAGGGGGTCCACTCCGACCAGATGCCACTGGTTTTCCGACGCTACTGCTTTTCGCGCCCCCTTGTCCTTCTTGCCTTCGGGGTGCAACTTCTGGGTATGAGCAAGAACAAAGACCCACACGCCAAGCTCTCCACGGTTGTTTATGACGGGAACTGTCCCTATTGCCGGGGTTGGGTAGGTCGGCTTCGTCGACTGACTGGTGGCGATGTCGTGTATGAGAGCTTTCGCCAGGGGGACTTCTTTGTTCGGTTTCCTCAACTGGACCCGGAGGCGTGTGATTCTTCGGTTCAGTTGGTGGAGTCGGATGGAAGGGTTCGGTCTGGCGTTGCAGTCATCGTTCATCTGCTGGGACATCGATGGTGGGGGGTCTGGCTGTGGCTGTACTACATCCCTTTGGTGAAGCAGTTGGCGGACGTGGTGTACCGGCTGGTGGCCAAACGTCGCTACCGCCTGACTGGAGGGTCATGCAGTGACGATCTGTGTGATCTCCCAACCGACCCAAATGATGATCGCCTTGATAGTACGGGGCGATCTGATTTTCCGGGGGATGACCAGAAAGGGCGATCGAAATAGATCAGGGGAGGACGATGAGGTCAAAACGGGTCCAACCGAGGGATGGTTCCGGGGCTGAGTTGTTTTGACAGATGACCGAGCCGGAGAAGCGTCCGGGGTAGGGTGGGGTCCACCGAATTTCCCCTTCGTCGTCCAGCGCCGCACCGGGCAATCCGAATACTTGCAGGGATGAACAGGGAACGGGGAACGGCTTGTAGACCCACTCTTGTGCGGTCGATATTGGCGTTTGCGGGATGGGAACGGCGGGGACGAGTTCCACCCCGCGATCCACCGGTGGGCGTCCCTTGCACGCGTTGATCAACCGTTCCGAGTACTCGGTGCTGAATTGGAAGCGACATTCGCTGGAGCGCTGGGTGGCGCCGTCCGCTTCGTCGAAGAAAGCGGTCCCCGGACGACCCGCCAGCCGCTCGGTGAGGCCGAGAAGGGCGTACAAGACGACCTCCGATTCGAACCGCACCTTCCTGAGAGGATAGACGACTTCATCCATCATCTCGGGGTCCACTCGGCTGTGGTACAGGGTCGTGTACAGGACGTTCAGACGGGCGGCCAGAGAGGCCAGTTCTCCCATGTTTGAGAGCACCGATTCTATGTCCAGAGGGGCAGCTTCCAGACGAGTTTCCAACGTGTCGATGAGGGACTCGAACTCTCGATGTCCCGAGACCCCGAGGGTCTTCGAGTTGAAGGTGTCCATGAGCAATTCCAGAGGCAAAGCGGGATCGGTACCGACTCCTAGAAAACGAGGCGCTTCGAGGGCCAGGGCATCTTCCACCTGTTCTTGTCTCGACGTGGAGTCGGGGTGCTCGAACCAGGTCCCAGACGTGGCAATCGCCAACCGAGTCAGCCCCCCCTGGATGGAGGGGTTGTTCACGATTCCATCCAGTACTTCGGTGAGATCCCCCGTTCGCCCTTCGTAGACCCCCAGGAGAATTCGGCCGATGAATCCATCACCGCCGTCGTTGGCATAGTAGTTATCCCACAACACCGTGGGACGTCCGATGATGCCGTGGACCGTGTCGAAATCAGAACCGGTGAGGAACTCGTTGAAGGTATCCATTCCCGTCCACAGCACCTTCACGTCGGGGTAAAGGTCGTTCATGTGGGC
>CALFHQ010000060.1 GCA_937876385.1 uncultured Pseudomonadota bacterium | reverse complement strand
TGTATCAATCCAACTGGGATCCCAACAACCTGAGCTACTCCGGTATTCAGGCGGTAAGAGACCCCGGGATGTTCGTAGTTTTTGCTGGCCTCATTCTGCTGGCCTTGGGCACGTTACTGAAGGTCCGATTCAAGAAGTCGGGTGAAGAGGAGGGCGCAGCATGATGTACAAACTGATGTTCCTGTCCTACATGGCCTCGGCCCTCCTTTACGGGGGGGGAATCGTCTCGGCGCTCAAGAGAAAAGAGACAGCGGTCTCCGCCCTGCGTTGGTTTGGCCTGGCGGCGCTTCTCGTTGGATTGGCCGTGGGAATCTATGTCATGACGACGTCGTGGATCGACACCGGGCATCCCCCCTTCCAGACCCTCTATCAGTCGCTGATCTTCTTCTCCGCCACTACGGCGCTGGTGTTCCTGTATGCAGGGCGCCGAATCCTCGTCATGGGGGTCATCACAGCCGCGTTCATCCTGGCCATCCTGGCCTACGGGTTCCTGAAGAAAGACGTTGACTCCGTGGAATTGCCTCCCGCCCTTCAAAGCGCGTGGTTCATTCCTCACGTCGTCGTCTATTTCTTGGGCTACTCGGCCCTCTTCGTCTCCTTTGTGACCTCCATCCTCTACCTCATCTTCCCGAAGGCCAAAGAACTGCCATCCGCTGATCTGCTGGGACTCGACACCCTGGACTTCAACGTTTACAGCTACAAGGCCATCTTGTTCGGGTACGCCATGATCTCCGCTGGTTTGATCTTGGGAGCCCTCTGGGCCAAGTTCGCCTGGGGAGACTGGTGGTCCTGGGACCCCAAAGAAAACTGGGCCCTCGTCACCTGGCTTGTGTACACAGCCTACCTGCATTTCCGGTTCACGAAGCGCTTTTCCAAGAAGGGCCTTGCGTGGATTTCCATCATCGGCTTCCTCGCTGTGATGTTCACTTATCTCGGCGTCAACTACCTGCCCGCAGCCCAAGAAGCTTTACATTCCTACACGATGGAGTAGAATTCGGGGCGTTGTCTGGGAACAACCGCTTCGAGGTCTCATGAAATCGACAAGTCTCCTTCTATTTGGCGTAGTTCTGTTGACCTGGCTCGCTGTCGGGTGCGATGGAAAGGAATTGTCCACCGGGTTTGCCGAAGACGCACAATTTGAGTGCAACCAATGTCATGGAAACGATGACAATGCGGCCCCGCCGAAGGTCGTCGCCGACGGGCGAACCGGTGACATCGACCATGAACTGCTGGCTGGCGTACACCAGGCCCACCTCAAGGGACGTAAGGTCTCTAACGGGGTCGCCTGTGAAGAATGCCACGCTGTTCCCGAAAAAACCACAGACGAAGGACACCTCAACGGAACCGTTGAAGTCATCTTCGGCGCCTTTGCATCCACCGGCAATTTGGAGCCCACCTGGGACGCCGAAGCAGGCACCTGCTCCAGCGTATACTGCCACGGGGCCAAGCTCGCCGGCGGCACGGTTACGGAACCCAAATGGATTCCCGGCCAAGATGCCCCCGATGCCACTGCATGCGGAGCCTGCCACGGCGCTCCTCCACCGGAACCACACCCTCAGGCCGACAACTGCAACCTCTGCCACTCCTCAAGTGTGGACGAAAACGGCGCAATCATCGCCGGAGGAACCCACCTCAACGGGCAGAAAGACTTCTCCGGGCCACACCCCGAGGGATACGCTTCTCCCAGTCAGCACGGCGTAGAGTTCGAGGACTACGGAGTAACCCGCTGCAGCGAATGCCACGGCCAGGATCTCAAGGGCGGAACCTCCGGAACCTCCTGCGACAAGTGCCACCCACAGATGTTCACGAGCTGCACCTTCTGCCACGGCGGAGAGGACAACGACACCGGCGCACCGCCGGCGGACCTCATGGGCAACATCGATACCACCTTTGCTTCAGTGGGAGCTCATACAGCGCATCTCACGACAGACTCAGACTGGCACATGACCGTTACCTGTGACGAATGCCACAAGGTTCCTGCTGAACTTCTCGTGGCAGGACACGTCGACGGCTCCCACGATAACCTCTTCTGGGGTCCCCTGGCCAAGACCGGTGGACTCACACCGACCTACGAAGCAGAAACCTGCTCTGCTACATACTGCCACGGTGGCGGCATTCCCGGCGGAAGCAACACCGCTCCAAAATGGACGGTGGTGGACGGAACCCAGGCTGCCTGCGGTTCCTGCCATGCCCTGCCTCCTCCTTCGCCGCACCCCGCCAGCACCAATTGCCAGGCATGCCACGTTGGAGTCGTTGATGAGAACATGAACTTCATCGACCCCTCGCTGCACATCGACGGCAAACTGGAAGTGGACCCGGACGGCATACACCCAGACGGATACATCCAGCCCAGCATGCACGGCGCTGACTTCATTGCTGGCGGCCTCTCTGCTTGCTCCGATTGCCACGGCGGCGACCTTCTGGGTGGGAATGTTGGTGTATCCTGCGAGAAATGCCACGCCAACTGGAAGACCAACTGCATCTTCTGCCACGGCGGTGTCGACAACGATACCGGCGCTCCTCCCATCGACGTGTCGGGAAATGTCAACACGACCTTCCCGGGGGTCGGAGCCCACTCCGCCCACGTCCTGGCAGAGTCCGATTGGCACGCCACCTTCGGGTGCGCAGAGTGCCACAAGGTTCCAACAGACGTCTTCTCCGAAGGACACATCAGCGGGGAAGCCGAGCTCATCTGGGGAGACCTCGCCAGCAAAGACGACGAACCGACGTACGACGGGAATACCTGTTCTTCAGCCTACTGCCACAACCGAGACGGATCGGTGACGTCCCCTGTGTGGACCCAGGTCGATGGGACTCAGGCAGCATGTGGTACGTGTCATGGTTACCCGCCGGCAGACGAGCACCCGGACAACTCCAGTTGCTCCATGTGTCACAGTGCCGTGATGAATCCGGACAACACCACCTTCAAGAATCCCTCCTTGCACATTAATGGCAATGAGAACTTCGCTGAATAGAGACATCTCTGGAAGCCAGCATCCTCGCTGGCTGTGCTTCATCCCGCGCCCGTCACCTGCATCAAGTTGAAATTGACCCAGTTTCGGCCGACAATCTCTAGCGCAGACTTGACTGGGGTGTCCTCGGTGAACAACTTATCATCACACGCAGGGAGGGCGGATAGCCAGGCTAGACGCCCCCCCGGCGAGTTCTCTCCGTTTGAACTGCTTAGCTTCTCTGATAGGTGTCCGTGACGTGTTCAACCTGTTCCGTCACGGGCACCTTTCTTTGTCTCCCCGTTCTTGCCCCTCAACGTGCGCAAACGAGATCCAACCCCCGTTAAGTCTTAGTGTGTTCGGAATCCGCCGGCACGCCGGATGTCGGCGGAAGGCCGTTGGCTCTTTGACCCATTGGCATGGGGTATGGGT
>CALFHQ010000059.1 GCA_937876385.1 uncultured Pseudomonadota bacterium | reverse complement strand
CACCGAGCAGATGGAAGCCAAAACCGAGGAAGTCGTGGCCCCGGCAGAGGACGACACCGCAACGGAAGAAAAGGCTGACACCGAAGTTGCCCCCGCCGACACCGAAGGGAAATCCGATGGCGAAGCGGTGGAAGAAGGCACCGACACGGAAGAGGCCGAAGCCGTGGAAGAAGAACCCAAGGAAGAAGTCTCCGTCGATGGAACGTACCAGGCTTTTGTGAAGGTCAAAGGAAAGAAGGGCTCCCTCAAGCTCCACCTCAAGAACAAAGGGGTCTCCGGTCGGGCCGCACTGCCGGGTTCAAAGCCCATCAATGTGAAGGGAAGCTACACCGGCAGCAAGCATGTGAAATTCTCTGGATCGGCCACCCGAGGCAAAATCGCCTGCACCGGGACGCTGGGAGACGGCCACATCAAGGGTAGCTGCAGCGGCCGCGTGAGTGGAACCGCCACGAGCTTCTCCTTCAACGCCACGAAGAAATAGTCACCGACTGATTCGACGATAGCTTCCAACCTTCCAGGGGGAATCCCCCCCACTCCACACCTTCAATTCCGGACTCATCTCCATCGGATAGACCCGAGGCCTCTCCTTGGGAGTCAGGTCCATGACCACGAAGAGTCGAGGTTGGGTAGCTTCGCTTCCAGGCAGTCGCCCCGGTTCTCCCGTGGCCGCTCCGATGGAGAGGGTCGGCAGTTGCCCGTACTGCGCATGGAGGAAGACCGGATGTTCAGAGGAGACAAAGAGGGAAGGATCTCCACGAAGAAGCTTCTCGTAGTAGCGGAATTGGGGGACCAGCTCGGGAGCCTCTCGGTTTCCATAGCCCTCCAGCGGCATCGCAGACAGAACCACCCGGTGAGAAGCCACTTTGCTCTTCTCCAGCTCCTCAAGGAGCCATTTCTCCTGTTCTCGATGGATTCCCTGCAAACGAGGGTCAAGAAGGAGAAAGAGGGTTCCATGACCCAGCAGAGACCCCCGAAACGGAAGATCGTTGTCCTCGCCATGCTCGATGAAGTCGGCAGAGGAAACCTGAGGCGCATCCTTTGCGCCAAGCTTTAGCGGCTCCGCATAAATGGGGAAGGCCGTCCAGTCGTGCCCCTGGTTCATCCGTTGGAGCAACTCCCGGGCGGTTTCGCTCGATATGGCACAGTCCAGGAAGAGAAAAACGACCTTCGGTGCCGTTTGAGCCAAAGCCGCTTCCAAGGTGCTCAGTTGCCCTTCATCGGAGCAGTCAAAGAGGCCGGCAAAGGCAACTCGAATTCCTTCCTCTTCGGCCAAAGGCGGGGCGGGGAGGGTCAGCGTGGGCTGATCTTCCAGGGGTTGAACAGGCAGGCGCTCCAGTGGAAGGGGAGCCGACTTATCGAGGACCCGAGTGCCCGAAGCAAGCAGGCGCAAGGTCACTGTACGATCCGTCAGGCCACCCTGGAAGACGTGCGTCGCCTTGCACCCCTCAATCTCCCCGGAACGGTCCCCTGGATCCCATACGCAAGACAATCCCGCCGGAGAGTCAGGTGGGAAGCGGGCCTCGAGGACTACCTTGGTGTCTCGCATGACATCCAGCTCGTTGGGAGTCAAGACGACATCCACCGTAACGTCCTCGAATTTCGAAGAAGACACCTCTTCCAACTCGGGTTCCTTGGCTGGAAGCTCCGTCGGTGGGGGAGTCTCGACTCTCTTGGGGGCTTTGATGCCGGCTTGCTCAGGCTTGCTCGGGGTCCCTATCGCTCGAGGCTCCAAGTTCGGTCGTTCTTTGGCGCTGATGGGCGCCTTGGAACCCGAGTTTGTTTCGACTGGGGCCGACTGCTCTTCCTTGCATGCTGCCAGGAGAAGGGCCGCAGCGGCCAGCAATATCAGTGGTTTTCGTGTCAAGTTCAAACCTCCGTGTCCCCATTCTAGCCCAGGGGGGCAAACTCACAAGGATTCCGTCAGGCGAAAAGTGAATGACGAAGGAGTTCCACACGGAGTACACTGTCCCGCACGGTGGCGCGGTTTCTCGGGCCAACGGATCTGATAGCTTGGAGGCCAGAATGTGGAGCGTGTTGATATCGTTGAGTTTGCTTCTCTCACCCGTGGCTCAGGTAGAGGGTGTGCTGCAGACCCTCAGCCAGTTGGATACACAGCCGGACCCGGCGAAAGTGGCACTCTACGTTCATCCGGAAAGTGGGGTTCGCGTAGACGTCGCAAAAGAAGGGTCCAGGAAGCCTGTGTGGAAAGTCTGGAAGGCTGACGGGGACAAGAAGTCCTTCGATGAGACTTTGGGACCCGTGTTCAAGGCCGGCATATACAAGGCCACTCCAGATTGCAGAGGAGAAGGGAAGCTTGTGACCTGTTCCCTGATGACTCCGACGTCCATGCCCAGAGAGGTCGTCTTCTCCATGAACAAAGACAGTTGGAAGATGGTGGAAGTTCGCTGGGCTCCCGAGCCCGATGAACCGGATGACGACGATGGAGACGATGACGGGCTTCCCATGTAGGCGGAAAACGCCGGGGCTTCATCTTGACCCAGAGTTACGCTACAATCCCTGCGCAACAGGAGGTTCCCATGAGAATTCGATTGAGTTCGGGATGGTTGGTTGTCTCGGTCTTCTGCCTGCTCCTGGCGGGTGGGTGCTCCAGCGACACCTCGAACGATGAC
>CALFHQ010000058.1 GCA_937876385.1 uncultured Pseudomonadota bacterium | reverse complement strand
ACCAACCCGCTGAGCCCCCCGAGGAGGCGCCCGGAGTAGAGGATTCTCCAGTGGTGGAGGAAGCTCCGGTGGTCGAAGAAGCGCCAGTGGTGGAGGAAGCTCCGGTGGTCGAAGAAGCGCCAGTGGTGGAGGAAGCGCCAGTGGTTGAAGAAGCTCCCGTAGAGGTCGATGACGGGCCTCCGGTTGAAGTGGAATAGGGGTTTGTTCCCCCCCAGGGAACGTTGCTGGTGCGACGGTGTCCTACGGGGGTTGCTTTTGGGCGGAAACCCTTGCGAGATATAGCCCAAATGGTCTTCCTGAAAAGGTGGAAGCATGCGGATAAAAGTGTTTGACTGGCCTTGGAATTTTGGTATGATTGCCCTCATCATTTGCGTCGGGACTGCCCCGATATTCGCCCAGGAGGAGCCCCCGAAGCGCCTCAAAGCGGACCAGTCGAAGGTGGTGGATGAGGATGATGTGAGTGATTTTGAGGAAGAGGGTGGCATCGTGATTACGGTCAAGGTGCCCAAACCGGAAGTCTTGCTCTTCAGCAAGCCGATGGAAACGAAGTACGAGGAAATCGGCTATGAAAAGAGTTTTTTGAGCAAGATTCAAGACGCCGCAAAGCATTCGCCATTCTAGATGGTGGATCCTACTATTTGTTGACTGGGTTCTATTTGTGTAACTAAGGAGGAAGGACATGGATTACATTGCAAGGGCGTTCGCAACAGGTTTCCCCTGGATGCACACGATTCTGCTCACGGCGATTATCGCCCTGGCCATCATTATCGAGCGTTTCATCTTCCTGTTCTTCAGGTACAACATCAACGCTCGTGCCTTCATGGCTCAGGTGCAGAAGCTTGTCATGGGAAACAAGATCGACCGCGCAATCAAGTTGTGCAATGCGGCTCCCAACGCAGCTTTGGCCCGAGTGGTTAAGGCTGGACTGACTCGAGCCAACAAGGGCGAACGTGAGATTCACAACGCTCTGGAAGAAGCGACTCTGGATGTTATTCCTCTGGTGCAGAAGAGAACGGCTACCTTGCAGGCTATCGCCAACATCGCCACGATGCTGGGACTGCTCGGTACGGTTGTCGGAATGATCGGGGCGTTTAACGACCTCGCCACTGTGACTCCTGACAAGCGCCAGGAAGCTTTGGGTAGAAACATCGCCCTCGCCATGAACACCACGGCGTTCGGACTGATTGTGGCTATTCCTTGCCTGTTCGCCTTTATTTTCCTGTCCAACGTGACCAAGAAGATCATTGACGAAATCGACCAGTACTCTGTGAAGCTTGAAAACCTCTTGACCTATCGGTTGAAGGGTGGCGCTTCTGATGATGGCGAAAGCCGCAAGGACTGATCAGGTCGTTCCGTAAGTGCCGAGGGGTCGGGGTCGACAAACGTCGAGCCCGGCGGACGGCTGCTGGTTTCAAGAACTTTCTGGTTTCGATAGGAGCTGACCATGGCGAAGAGAGGCCGTACAAAGGATCCAGATCTGGGCGATCCCGATCTGATTCTGATCATGAGCATCATGTGCATCTTGATTCCGATGCTCATCTACAGCTTTGTCTTCTTCGAAGTGAAGGTCCAGGAGGTCTCGCTTCCGAAGTTTGGACAAGGTGGAGCGGGTGGAAAGAAAGGCGTCTTGAACTTGACCCTCGTTGTAGCGAAGGACAAATTCGTAGTGAAGGTGCAGGAAGACGGGAAGGACCGAGAGCCCATCACCGTCGACAAGACCAGCTTCACGATGTGCAATGACGGTGAAGAGAAGACGTGTGAGTGCACCGGGGAGGAGTACCAGGACTACAACTATCCCGAACTGCACCGAGTGATCGGTGAACTGAAAACGAAGGATTTTCAAGATCAGAACACCATCAATATCACCGCTTCGGATGAGTCAATTCCCTGGAAGGTGCTTGCCCGAACGATCGATGCCGTTCGCGTCCGCCTGACCGCAAAAGAGGGGAAGGACCCGGTGGCGACGTTTGAGAACATTTGCGAGTACAACCAGGCGAAGGTGTACAAGATCGAGAAAGAGGACGCCGACGGCAACAAGCAGACCGTGCCGGTCGAAATGTTCCCGAAGATTGTCTTCTTGATGTTGTAGTCGCCCGAATGATCGCCTTCACTCTGCTGTCCGTGCTACGGACGGAGAGTGTGGCGGTGGAAATCCGTTAGGGGGTTTACATGGCGGACAAAGATTTGGAAAAATTCGGCGAGGGAGCTTCCGAGCAGGACGATATATGGACCCAGGCCAAGAAGGAAGAGGCCCAGGCAAGGCGTCTGAAGCGGGCCGGCGATGAGAAGGTCGGACTGGCCATCACGTCGTTGCTCGATATCATGACGATTATGCTTGTGTTCCTCCTGGTGTCCGTGACGTCTGACCCGCTCAACGTGAAGCTGGGAGCCGACATGCAGTTGGCAGGGTCCACGGCGGACGTGACTCCGACTAGTGACTCCATTCCCATCACTGTGACCAAACAAAACATCGTCTTGGACAACAAGTCGGTGGTCAACGTGCGTTGCCAGATTGATGGTGACGAGTGCACTGATGAAGATTGGGAGAAGCTGAACCGGTGCGAAGAGAAGCCCGGGCAGGACGTCTGCGCCAAGGACTTCAAATTCTTCGTTGACAAGCAGGACAAGGAGAAATCCGACCGAGACAGCTTGGTCATCGAGCCCCTGCGCAAGGAACTCGATCGAGTTGTGAAGCAGCAGATGGAAGAAGACGAAGCTCTGGGGCGAAAGTTTAAGGGCGTTGTGACTCTCATTGCTGACAAGGAGATTCCCTTCCGACTACTCATGGAAGTCATCTACACTGCTGGTAAAGTTGGTGTGAAGGGCAAGGGCGGGTTGTCTCACTTCCGCTTCGCTATCAAGAAGATGTAGTGGAACAGCCGCTTTGAAGCGGTGTCCTGTTTTTGCGCTGCGCACGCTTCATGGTACTATAACCCCATGTCGAGTTAACACCGTGCA
>CALFHQ010000057.1 GCA_937876385.1 uncultured Pseudomonadota bacterium | reverse complement strand
AGAAGCTCGACGCCAGCAAGCCCATCCCACCGGAATATGCGGCCATCGTCATTTACGCCCCCAAATACACCATTCCCGACGACGAGCTATACCACATAGACCAGTACCTTCTCTCCGGGGGAACCGTGATCGCCATGGTGGAGAACTACGACGTCGCTCTCCAGGCCTTCTCCGAAGAGACCGTGAAGAAGATGAACCCCTTCGATCCCAACACCCCGCAGCCCAAACCGGAATTCAACTCCATCACCCCCGAATTCCACAATCTCAACCGACTCCTGGGGCGGTACGGAGTCACCGTGGAGGACAACCTCGTCGCCGACGGAACGCAAAACGGCCAGGTTTTCATGCTCTACACCGACCCCCAAACAGGAATTCCGTACAACAAGGGGTTCAACTACCCCCTTCTCCCGGCCACCGACGACCTCGACCGGGGACACCCACTGGTTCGAACTCTGCAGCAGGCGATGATGCCCTACTCTTCCTCCATTTCGATAGACAAGGTCGAGGGGCAGGACGTCACTGCACTACCCCTCATCCAGTCCAGCGCCGACTCCGTGCTCCTCCCCATCGACAAGGGAGAGCCACCCACCGGAGACGCCACTGCCAAACCCGTGGAGGTCGACTTCCCGTTGGAGCCGGAAGGGCTCATGGAGTACGTAAAGAAAGCGAAGAAGGACGGCCCACACGCCCTGGCCGTGGAACTTGCCGGAACCTTCCACTCTGCCTTTGAGGAGTCGGAGATTCCCCAACCCAAAGCAGAAGAAGGAAAGGACGTCCAGACCGATCCTGCAACCAAAGAACCCGAGCACATTGCAAAAGGAGAGGGGCGACTTCTGGTAATCTCCAGTGCGCTGGCCCTTCCTCCATTGAGCACCGAGCGCATCTTCAGGGGGCTCAAACCTTTTGCCGTGGATCCAAACTCGGGAGACGCCATCCTCCCCGAAATGCGCCTCATCAACATCATGAAGATTCGCAGCATCCGAAACCAGCAAGCACAACAGAGCGCCGGGCCCCTCGTCCTGCAGACCTTCCGGTGGGGAGCCCAGCCGAGAAAGCTCTCCCAGGTAGAAGCCAAGCACAACGAGTTTCGTCCCATCGACACCTTGGAGGAGGGAACCCGAAATCAGGTCGTGCTCCTCTTTGTCGGGGTTATTCCGCTGCTGGTGCTCTTTGGCGGTTTCCTCGCCTGGTTGTTTCGCCGCTTGCGACAACGTAAGCTGGCCCCTCGAGTTCGCCAGCTTCAGAAATCAACGTCGGGAGGCCAGTCATGAACCGCTCAACCATCATCGCACTCCTCGTAGTCGTTGTGCTCACCATCGTGGCACTGGTGGTGACACGAAACGAGCCGTTGCCTGACTTGCCCGAACTCTCCATCAACGGGGTCAGCTTGGCCCCACCGGGTGAAGCCGACAAGGTCAAAGGGCCTGTTACCCGAATCAAATTCTTCAACCCCTCGGGTATGGGAGCCCTGCTTCATGAAGGCGCCCTCTGGAAACTCGAAGAGGGGGGCCACCCGGCAAA
>CALFHQ010000056.1 GCA_937876385.1 uncultured Pseudomonadota bacterium | reverse complement strand
CGGTGCGGTGTCCGCGAGGTCCGGGACGGGATCCTCCACACCCTGGTCTACGGCCGGGCGATCACCCTCAACGCGGATCCCATCGAGAAGAAGCCCCTGTTTCACTTCCTCCCGGGGGAGGTCTCCCTCTCCGTGGCCACGGTCGGCTGCAACCTGGACTGCCGCTTCTGCCAGAACCACTCGATCTCCCAGGCCGCGCCCGAGGAGCTCCCGGGGTCATTGATTCCCCCGGCCCGCGTCGTCGCGGAGGCGCGCCGCGTGGGCGCCGGGATCATTGCGTACACCTACACGGAGCCCACGATCTTCTACGAGTACGCCCAGGACATCGCCCGGGATGCCGCGGTCGCGGGCCTCCGCAACGTCTTCGTCACCAACGGCTTTACCAACCAGCAGCCTTTGCGAGATGTCGCCCCCTACCTGAACGCTGCCAACGTGGATCTCAAGGCGTTTGCTGACGACACATACCAGAAGATCTGCGGCGGGCGTCTGCAGCCTGTTCTCGATACCATCGCCTTGCTGGTGGAACTTGGAGTGTGGGTCGAAGTCACGACCCTCGTTGTTCCAGGGATGAACGATTCTAGAGAGGAACTCGACGGGATCGCTCGGTTCATCGCCTCGGTGGATCAAAACATTCCCTGGCACATCAGCCGATTCTACCCTCAATACAAGATGTCGGATGTTCGGCCCACCCCGGTGGAGACCATGAATGCCGCCGTTCATGCGGCGGTGGACGCAGGGCTGAAGTACGCATACGTGGGAAACGTTCCCCAATCTCGGCACACCCACACTTTGTGCCATGCGTGCGGGGAGATCCTGATTCGTCGTGATGGGTTCCGCAGTGACTCTTCCTTGCGCGGAGGACGTTGCATAGCCTGCGGGGCGGAAATTTCCGGGGTGTGGAGTTGACTCATCATCGATCTGGAGGAGAAGCCATGCGTAGCCCGATTGTTGTTGCTCTGTTGCCCCTGCTTCTTCTTGCGATGACCTCCAGAGCCTTTGCAGACGACCCTCCCTGTGAGCCCCGGAAAGTGGATTCGAAGGAGCCTGGCGTCCTTTGCGACATCCCGGGCACGGCCCAAGCACCAAGGCAGGGGGTGGAGGTGGAAGCCATGCTTTCTGTCGAGGGCGAGCTCACGGCGACCTCCACAGGAGAGCAAATCTGCCTTGAAGGACGCATTGTTGTGGCGTTGCAGAATACCTCTGACAAGGCAGCATTGCTTCGAAATCCGGGTTTCGCCGGACTGTTGCTCAAGCAAGGGAAACGTGCCTGGCGTCCGTGCTCAGATGAAGCCTCCCGAGGGATTGTGGAAGGGAAGTCTTTGGCGAAAAAGGTGATACTTTCTGCGGGAGAATCCGGTGTTCTGACCCTGGAGCTGCGCTGGTGTTACGCCAAGGGGGAGGGTCCTCAATCGGGGAAAGCTACCGTGGAGTTTGTGCTGAGTCCCACCGATCCCCCCCTGGACCTGATGACAGGCAAGAGCAAAGAGAGCCCTTGCCGTGACTTCTTTGACGCATGGCTGGGGCTTCCCGGGTGCGTTATCGCCTCTCCTCTCCCAGTGCAGATTCGAATCGGGAAAACTCAACGATAGAAGCGATTTTTGACACCTCGGGAGCCCGCCGATAGCATGGGGCTCGGGCCTCGGGCGGTCGCTTGACCACCCGACGTTGGGCCCATCGGTTTCCAGTCGAAGCATAACGAGTGAATCCTATGTCGGCACGAATCATTACTGGTCTCATTCTGGCGCCCATCGTCATTGCGATTACTTGGATTGCACCAGAGTCCGCCGGTTTGGGGCTGGTGTTTCTGGGCGCCGTTACCGCCTCTCATGAATTGCTTGGCATGTCGGGGGCTTCCAAACTGAAGTTCCTTCCCTGGTTTGGAGCACTCTGGACTGCGGGTTTCCCCATGCTCGCTGCGCTGGCGCCTCAGTACCTTCTGTACTACTTTGCAGCCACCCCCCTTGCTGCCATGGCACCGTTTCTCATCTGGACTGACCGAATTCCCGACGCATACTCTGCGGTCACCTCCTTTGGATTCAGCGTGCTGTACGTCGGGGGGCTCCTCTCCTTCCCCGCGATGATCGCCCGCTCCGGGGGCTTTGCGGGCCCCGCCCTGCTGGTGCTCTTTGCCGTCGTTTGGATGGGAGATACCGCGGCCTATTTTGGCGGGAAGTACACGGGAAAGCACAAGCTGCACCCCAAAGTGTCCCCCAAGAAGACCATTGAAGGCTCTATTTGGGGAGTGATTGGCTCGGTTGTGGGGGCTTTGTTCATCGATTTCCTCTTCACCTCTCCCTTTGGGTTTGGGGAACTGGTGGCAATCGGCCTTCTGGGGGGTGTTCTAGAGCAGGTTGGGGACCTCAGCGAGTCTGTGCTGAAGCGCAGCGCCAACGTCAAGGACTCCGGAACACTGCTCCCGGGACATGGCGGCATGCTCGATAGAATTGATGGTCTCCTCTTTGCCGGCCCCATTGTCTTCTTCTTCCTGGCTTCCTGACGAAGGTCTGATATGGACTCTCGATTGCCGGATTTTCACCGAGCAACATTGGACGAGCGCTTGACTCGACTCCAGGAAGCGGGGTGGATTGCCAACCTCGAAGAGCGTTCTATTCTGCAGAATTCCCTGGCCGGACAATCCTTTCTGGAAGGGTTCGTGGAGAACGTCACAGGTGCCATTGCCCTCCCCGTGGGGCTCGTAACGAATCTGGTGCTCAACGGAACCGATCGGTTGGTGCCCCTGGCCACAGAAGAGCCCTCCATCGTCGCTGCCTGCTGCAAGAGCGCACTCCTGGTGCGGGACTTCGGCGGTGTCACGGCTCAGGCAGGGGAGAGACGGATCGGTGGGCAGGTGCTCCTCGAGAAAGCCGCTTCGCTCCGAACGCTTCGGCGGGAAGTCGCCGGCATGGAAGCCGAATTCCTTGAGGCTGCAAACAACCGCCACATGCGAATTGCCGCTGCTGGAGGGGGAACTCTTCGTATCGGATATCGAGCCCTGGGTAATCTTGATGGGGTGGGGGTGGTGGACATCACCTGCCACCCGGGAGACGCCATGGGGGCGAACTTCGTGGATGATGTGGCTCAGTTCTTTCTGGAAACGTACGCACCGAGACTCTCTGCGAGAGCCGTTACCGCGATTGTCACGAACCATCCCCTGGGAAAGCCGGCCAAAGCGTCGGTGAAGATCCCCACCCCCGCCCTTGCATGGGAAGAGACGGAGGGAAGGGAAGTCGCTCGCCGTATTGCCCTGCTTTCCGACTGGGCTATGGGCGATGCATTGCGCCGGGCGACACACAACAAAGGGATTCTCAACGGGTTGTTGGCCTTTCTGCAGGCCTCGGCTCAAGATCTTCGAGGGGCCGTGGTGGCCATGAACAGCTACCTCGAGTCCACCTCCCACGGGCTCCTCGCCCGGTGGACGGTGGCTGATGACCACCTCGTTGGAACCTTCGAAGCCCCCATCCATGCCGGGACGGTTGGCGGAACGGGTCCACACCTGCCGACGACTGCACTGTATTACCGGTGGAGCGGCATCTCCCAAGCGACGGATTTGGAAGAAGTCGCTGGCGCCATCGGCCTTCTCCAAAGCTTAGGGGCGCTGCGTGTTCTGGCCACAAGTGGAATTCAGGCGGGGCACATGAAGCTCCACGGGAGGAAGAATCGTGGGTGAACATTCGCTCATCACTGCCACGGCGCAAGCATGCGCCAAGGCCATCCTGGTTGGAGAACACTTCGTGGTGTGGGGGGGGACTGCGGTGGCCTTTCCCGTCCATTCAGCGCGCATGTCGGTGACCGTCAGCGCCACACCTCAAACCCGAAACACTGTGCTGGAGGCTCCGGAGGGGGAAGATTTCCTCAAGGCCACACGAAAGGCCGCACGGGCGCTGCTTCGAGATGCTCGCTACGGCCTGCGAGTGGACATGGAGCACAACTTCCCCTTAGCTTCCGGCTTGGGAGGCAGCGCTTCCTACTCCGTTGCGTTGAGCCGAGCCTTGATGCAGTTGGGTCAAGGCGAGATTGACGAGGATCTGGTAGCGCAGACGGCTTTGGACCTGGAGAAGGTCTTCCACGGGTCTCCCAGCGGCATCGACTCAACCACCATCGCGTTCGAATCGCCCTGCTTCATCAAGACCGGGAACGTGTTCTATGTCGCAGGAGATAGCGGTAAGCGCCCCAAAGGACCCGTGGCAGGGTTCGTGGACATGCCTGCCGGTGGAACCTTCCTCCTGGCCGACTCAGGGGAGCGAAGCACCACTCGAGGGGCGTTGACCACTGTAAACGAAATCGTTGAACGGCCGGGCGGGGAGAAAGTCATCGAGCGCCTCACCGCCGTATCGGAAACC
The DNA here is from genome assembly GCA_937876385.1 of uncultured Pseudomonadota bacterium. Classification (GTDB taxonomy): domain Bacteria; phylum Myxococcota_A; class UBA9042; order CAIXZC01; family CAIXZC01; genus CALFHQ01. The sequence continues at coordinate 10,430 of CALFHQ010000056.1, read as the reverse complement.
ATCTCCCTCCAGGCGGCCAGTGCGATGCGAAAGGGAGACTACGAGTATGTCGGCTTGATGATGGTGGAGAATCAATACCTGCTGAGGGGAATAGGAGTCTCCACACAACGCACCGAGGAGTTGTGCAGTGTGGCTCAAGACGCAGGAGCCCTCGGCGCCAAACTCACGGGCAGTGGAATGGGTGGCTTCGTCCTCGCCCTGACCCATCCAGACCTGGCAGATCGCGTCAGCGATGCATTGCGCCGTCACGGTGCAAAGACCATCTTTCGACAGGAAACCAAAGACTTGTGAGGGAGCGGAGAGCGGGCAGGTGGCAGCGGGCAGCAGGCAGCGGGCAGCAGGCAGTTGCGGCACAAACGCCTTCTCCAATGGTTGGAATGCAGCCCAAACGGGGTTGGCTCAGCCAGTGAGCGCCCCGTAGGCAAGGAAGTCGGTGTCGATGGCGGCGGAGGCGTACTTTGGTACGTCGAGCAAGCCATCAGCCGACTGACGAAGCCTGCGGGGATGATCGCTGGTTGAGGGAACTCTGTTTAGTCGTCGTTGGAGCGGCTGGCCTGATACTCTTCAACGACCTTCTGCTGAACCATGGCGGGAACGGTACCAAAGCCGGCGGGCTCCATGGAGTAGGTGCCCTGACCCTGGGTCATGGACCGCAGGTCGGCAGAGAACTCCTGGACTTCGGCCAAGGGCACCACAGCTCGAAGAATCTGCTCTTCGCCCAGGGCTTCCATACCGGAGATGCGCCCACGGTGGGAGCTCAAGTACTGGTTGACTTCTCCGGCATACTCGGAGGAGAAGGTGACTTCGAGGTTCACCACGGGCTCGAGGAGAACGGGGCTGGCCTTGAGGAAGCACTTCTTGAAGCAGTCTTTGGCTGCTTTCTGGAAGGCCGAATCCTTGCCGTCCACGGGGTGGTCCTTTCCGTCGTAGAATTCGACTTCCGCCCGAATTACGGGGGAGCCGGTGAGGGGGCCGTCGTCCATGGCGGCACGGCATCCCTTCTCTACGGAAGGAACGAACTGTCGACGAACGCCGTCTCCACGAAGACCATCTACGAAGTGGAAGTCTCCCTCATCGCCCTTGTAGGGACGCATGTGGAAGTGCACTTCGGCGAATTCCCCGGAACCACCAGACTGTTTCTTGTGGCGGTGGAAATCGCTGACTTCCTTGGTGATGGTCTCTCGATAAGAGATACGGGGAAGCTTCGTGTCCACTTCCACACCGAACTTGCGAGCCATTCGGGTCAACAGCACCTGGAGGTGCAGTTCAGAGAGTCCGTAAATGAGCATTTCCTTGGTCTGGCGATCCAACTCCATCCGGAAGGTGGGGTCTTCTGCGCCAAAACGCTGCAGAATCTGGGAAATGCGGCTCTCATCGGAGCGTGTTTTGGGGGTCACTGCGAGGGCAACCATTGGGATGGCGAACTTGCTGGGGGCCAGCGGTTCGGTCCATGTGCCGTCGGTGATTGTGTCGTTCACATCGAGGGTATCGACTTTGGCAGCGGTGAAGATTTCACCCATTCCGACGGAATCCACTTCTTCGTGCTTGACGCCGAAGAGCTTCAACAGCTTGCCGAACTTGCCCTGCTGCTTCTTGGTGATGTTGTGGAAGGTGGCGCCGGGGACAACCTGCCCCGAGAACACCCGCATAATGGCCATTTTGCCTTTGTGGTCGTCGACGATGAGTCGGATGACCTGAGCCACGAAGGTATTGCGGTCGAGGTCCACTTCCTTTACCACGGTAACCTTTTCCCCATCTTCACCGACCTCTGTGGAGAGGACTTTCAGGGTCTTGACGTCCGCAGGGCTGGGGAAGTAGGTGGTCAAGGTATCGAGAATCTCGGCCACGCCAACAGAGTCCTTCTGGCCAAAGCCGAGGATGGGGACCAACTCTCCCGAAAGAATGGCGGGGGCGATGAGACGAGGAATCTCAGCGGATACGTCTTCCTCTTCGAGGTAGCGCATCATGAGCTCTTCGTCGGATTCTACCACGGACTCCATGAGGCTGGCGCTTGCTTCTTTGACTGCGTCAGGAGCGTCGTCGCCGGGCTTGAGGACGGAGTGCATCTTGGTGATGCCGCCGCCGGTGGTATCGGGCACATAGAACGGCACGCACATGCTTCCAAAGGTCGTCTGGATCTCTCCGATGACCTTATTGATGTCAACGTTTTCGACATCAAGTTTGGTGATTACGATGGCTACGGCCTTGCCGGCGTCCCGAGCAATCTTCCATGCCTTGCGGGTGTTAACCTGGATTCCAGAGTACCCGTCCACATGGATGATGACAGTCTCAACGGCACGAAGGGCCATGAGGTACTGGGCGAGGAAGTCGCTTCGCCCGGGGGAGTCGAAGAGGTGGAGAAGTTTGCCCTTCCAATTGGCATGTACCAAGGCCTGGTCGATTGAGGCCTTGCCGTCAATCTCGTCTTCGGCGACGTCCAGGAGGCTGTTGCCCTCCTTCACGGAGCCGATACGTGTGTTGGCTTTGGTAGCGAACAGAATCTCGTCCAGCAAGGTGGTCTTACCGGTACCACCATGTCCAGCGAAGACGACGTTGCGAATGTCTTCCGGTTTGTATTTTGCCATGGGTTACTCCCTCTCCATAAGTTTCCATCTTACAGCCCAGAGTAGTGGGCAAGGTAATTTAGCAGGCACCCCAGAGTACGTCAATGGAATTGTCCAGATGCATCAATCCACTGGATTGAGGTTGATTTGAATCGTTCCAGACGGCCCCGAAGCGTCGTCCGTATTCAAGAGCAGAAGGGCCGCAGCAGTGGCACCACCAGCAACGATAACGCCCACTCCGGTCCAGAACCACCACTTCGTCCAGATGCCCCCCTTTTTCTTCCCTTTGCGGTCCACCGTCGGGAATACGGGGTTGTCGGGGTCAAATACCGAGGTACCCTGATCCACGGCAATTCCGGACTGCTCGAGGATGACGGGGTCGATGGGGGGACCGCCCAGACCTTCGGTCTTTTGTGCGATGTCGTAGAAGGACTCCACGAGGCCCGAAAGGAACTCTCGAATGGAGGCCATGAGGGTCGCATCTCGAGGCAGCGCTCGATTAACCGGGAACACAGAGCCGTCCTGCTTGATATGGAATCCTTTCAACTCGAAGTTCTCTCCGAGCATGGTTCCTTCCAGAACGATGAGCTCGTGGGCACCCAGGAATTCCTTCAGTGCAACCAGGTTGGGGGTAGCCTCTTCAGGGGTCTTCTTCATGGTGCGGGATACCGCAACCAATTTCATGTCGAATTCGGCCTTCTGGGGAATGGGGCTCAGTTGGACGTTGAGGACGTTGTCTCCCTGGTCCTTTACAGTCTCAAACGAGGCCCACTGCTCGTAGCCGTCCATGGCAATTCGGACCACGTGGGGTCCGGCCACCAGGTTCGTAACCACCGCAGGTGACTGGGTCGCTTCGCGACCATCCACCACTACCACGGCGTTTTCAGGCTCGGTGACTATCTTGAGCTTGCGGCTGCGGCGGTTGGCTACGGTGGCGTAAACTTCGTTGAACAGCTTCACCATCTCCACGCTGTAGGCGTACTCGAGGTTCGTCTGTTCCGGCCACAAGATGAGGCTGATCTCAACTGCTTTCCGGGCCTCGCTTGGATTCTGGGAGAGCATCTGAGCAACGCCGAATGCCTTGTAGTATAGAGCCAGGGTGCGAACGTCCACCGCCGGAAGCACCTGCTCCAGGGTCGGTCGAACCTTCTTCAAGATCTCCATGGCGCCGGCAACCTGCTTGCCGTTCAAGAGCTGGTAGGCTCGCTCGATGTCTGCCTTCACTTGAGGGAGCAACTGGAGGCTCTGTACCGGCGCGGGGGTTACCAACTCCACCCCGGTAAGACCCTTGATGTTCTCCCGAAGAACTCGGCTGAGGAGGAGCGCAGAGCGCGCATCGGATTCGGAAGCAGGAAGGACAAAGACGGCTACCCGCTTCTGCTCACCCTCTTCCTGGGCCATCAGCCGACCCACAGGCGTAAGGGCGAGGAGCACAGTCAGTGCAACGCCAGTTCGCACAATCCTTGCACGCAAGTGGCCGATTCGTTTCGTGTTCATGCTATTGGTCATCGGTGTCTCCGTTACTCTGTGTAGCAGGCGCTTTCCCAAGTGGCTTCTCGACAGACCAGGGACGGACAGAACTGCTCCGCCACCAGCCCGATGCTTGAACTCCCGTATTCCAGGGCCGCCGATGGCTCATCGACCCCTCCGACCATCAAGAAGCAGTCGTTGCTAAGTGCAACCGCCCCAAAACCAGCCCGGGGAAGGGGTTTGCTGTCCACTGGAGGCAGAACAAAGGCTCTGTTCGTGGCATCAAAGAAGCGCATGTCGTCTGTTGCTGCCGTGGCGAAGATCGTGTCACCGTCCAACTCCGCTGCCGTGAATCCACCCACAACGACGATGTTGCGTGTGTCGGAAGCCATGGTGGAGTGGAAGTAGCGGCCTTCTGTGAGGCCGTCGACCTTGGAAACGCCTACACGCAGCTCGTCGTTGACTCGCACGACGAAGGCGTGGTCAGCCTTGGGCGGCTGAAGGTTGTTGTCTTTGTACAGTGCTCCACCCACGAGGAGGAACTCTCGGTTGCCCAGTGGGGTGAAGGTGTGGAAGAAGGGACGGCTGCTGTAAGTGTTGTCGTCCAGGAACTCCAACTCCTTGAACAGTCCGAAGTTTCCACTGACCTGGTCGGAACTCTCGATGTACACCTCGGCGATGGGACCGTCTGCGTTCCCACCCCAGAAGATGTGGTAGGCCAACTTGTCCTTGACGTCCAGAAGGGCCGCCTGGTGTCCGCTGCGCATGGCTCGCATGGTGAGCGCACCGAAGGTCTCCATGAAGCCTCCGGGTTTGTCGGAGAGGGCCGCCGCATAAATCTCGGCAATCTGGTAGTCGGGGTCCGTCTCCATCTGGGTTCGAACCGACTTCCACTGGCCACCACCGGTGACCAGAACGGTACCATCGTTGTTGTAGGCCAGGGCCGGGAAGACTCGGCGGACGGGGTTCACCATCTCGTCGGTTTCGTCGGGCCAGTCTATGTCCAGTTTCTGGAACTGCTCGGTGGTGGTGTCGAAGAGCTCATACGTTCTGCCCACCGTGCCGGCGGATTCCTTAAGCCAATACCAGGGGAACTTTGCCTGGCTCTTTTCAAGGTAGAGGCGATCCACCCCACCCACGAGGAGAACCTTCTGTACATGGGGCATATAGATGGCCGCATGGGCGGCCCGACCATGGTTCATCAGGTTCTGAGCCTGTCTGAACTCTCCCGTCGTGGGATCATAGATGTAGGCTCGGTCGGAGGGGTTGAAAATCTCGAAACGCCCCGAGTCCTCCTTGACCTTGGTGAACCCGCCGGCGATGAGTACACGGCCGTCGGGAAGAGAGGTCACCGTGGGGAACATCATGTTCGCCGCACTGGGAGGAAGGTCCAGGCACGAGAAGTCGGCGTAGCGAGACAAGGTCATGTCCACGCTGGTGGTCACATTCTTGGTCACCAGCAGGTTGCGGGCCCGGCCATACAGCACCGGCCTGGTATCCCCGGCTGCCATTCCCAGAACCGTCAGTTCCAGGTTGCTCCCCTGGGGGATGCCGTTCATCTTCAACGAAGTCTCGCTGGAGTTGAACTCCCGGTCGTCGATGACCAACGGGGGGTTGGTCGTGCGGTCAACAATCTTCACTCGGTAGTTGTCAATTCCCTTCGGGGCACCCGTCGAAGAACAGGTGCTCTCCAGGAAATGCACCTGGAATTCCACCGACTCAGGTTCTTCCGTCGCAATCGTCTCCTCTCCGCAGCCAGCGGACAGGAACAGTGCCAGGGTCGATGCAAGCAACAAGAAAACACGCCATTTCATGGTTCAATCTCCACGTTCATTTGGACAGAGAATAGCCCATCGTTTCCAACCATGTCAAGGGTAACGGGAGCTTGAAAAAAGCGGGCTTCAGGACCTACTGGATCCCAAGGATGCCACAGGGGATGGCTTCGAATTTGATGGCGATGGACGCGGCGTCCGCAATGCCGTTGCCGTCGGTGTCGATGTCGTTGCTGATAAGTCCGTCGATCATCTGAAGAATCATGCTCTTTGGAAGGGGCAGATCCTCGTCTGGAACGGCATCCAGTGCTGCGACAAAGGACGATTTGGGCACCGCACCTCCGATAATTCCTTCCATGTGGGTCACAACTCCCCCTTGAATCGTCACGTTGGCGCGGATGGCTGCAGCGTAAAGGGTGATGTTCAGCATCGTCGTTTCCGACAAAGGAATCGCAAAGGGGAAGAGGTAGTTCATCCCGCCGGCAACCAGAACTCCGTTGTAAATGGAAGCGTTGTCAAAGGTGATAAGAGAGCTGCACGCTTCGAGATCCATTGCACTGGGAGTCACCGTGTAGCCGCAATAGTCGGCAGCAAAATTGCACGACTCAAAGCCAGGTGCCGGGTCTCCCAGGAATCCAGCCACCGTGTAGATGGAGCCGTTGGTCTGGAGGCCGTGGTGCTCCAGCATCAGGTGAATGGTTCCTTCGTTCAAAGCGTCCTGCAACGGGCCGTTGGCCAACCCGCCGATTCCCGCCATGGAGTTGTCGTAGACCCCGTTGTTGTCAAGGTCCAGAGCCGTCCCTGCGGTCGCTGTGGTGGAAATCTGCATGACGTGGACCCGGTTCACTGCATCGTCGAAGGCGTAGTTGCAGCTCAGGCAAACCAGGGTGCCGGAGACGCATTCGCCCCCGTCGCAATGGTCTCCCTCGGTGCACTCGTTGCCGTCGTCACAAGCCGCCTCGTTGAAGACGTTCTGACAGCCCACCGCAGGGTCGCAGAAGTCGTTGGTGCACTGGTTTCCATCGTTGCAGGTTTTCTCGTCACCGACGCATTCGCCCATGTCGCAGTGGTCGTTGCTGGTGCAAAGATCGTAGTCGTTGCAGGCCGCCGAGTTGAACTCGTTGATGCAACCTGAATCGGGGTCGCAGAAATCGTCCGTGCACAGGTTGTAGTCATTGCAGTTCACCGGCGTGCCCACGCATTCACCGGCCTGGCACCAATCATTCAGCGTGCAGACGCTGTCGTCATCGCACTCCGAGTTGATGGGATCGTGAACACAACCCAGCGCCGAGTGACAGAAGTCCGAAGTACACGGGCTGCCGTCATCGCAGTCCGCGTCTTCACCCAGGCAAACGCCACCAACGCAAATGTCGTCCACGGTGCAGGCATTCCCATCGCTGCAAGGTCCATCGTTGTTCAGGTAGATGCACTGCCCTGTGTTCGGGTTGCAGGTGTCGATGGTGCACGGATCGTGGTCGTCACAGATATTTTGATTCAACACGCAGCAGGGGTTGTCGTTGAGAGGATAGACACACCCGTGGAGAGGGTCGCAAACGTCCTCGGTGCAGTCGTTCCAGTCGTCACACTCCATGGTGCCAGACCCCGACTGACAGACGTTGTTGTGGCAGACATCTCCCAGCGTGCAAGCGTCCCCGTCGTCACATTCAATGCCGTTGAGAGGCTCGTGATAGCATCCCACTGCAGCGATACACGTGTCTTTGGTGCACGGGTTCAAATCGTCGCACGCAGGTGCCGGACCCGGAATGCACACCCCGTCCTCGCAGAAGTCCAAAGCCGTGCAGAGGTTCCCGTCGTCACACGGAATGTTGGCCGGAGGAAAGCTGCAACCGTAGTCCGAATCACACAGATTCAAGGTGCACGGATTGTTGTCGTTGCAGCTCAGGATGTCTCCCACACACTCACCGGCGACGCAGTGATCGCCCGTGGTGCAGGCGTCGTCATCGTCGCAATCACCCTGAGCGTTTACCGTCCAGGAGAAGCTGTCTTGAAGTGGGTTGCACGTGACGCACTGGTTCCCTTCCTTGCGATCTCCCGATTTGTAGCACTGGCCGTTGATGAGGCACTTGCCCAACAACAACGTGAAGCTGCAGTTCCCCATGCCGTCGCAGACATCCAGGGTGCACGGGCGTCCGTCGTTGCATGTGTAAGGAGTTCCAACGCACTCCCCGTCCACGCAGGTGTCGTCGTTCGTGCACGGATCGCCGTCGGTGCAGTCGTCCCCCGGCTCGCACGGAGGAGGAACCCAATCGTCTTCCTCGATATCCTCGATGATTTCAAGGTCGGCCACCTCTTCGAGAACCTCCATGGTCTCATCGGGTGCAACGTCCTCAATATCTGCCACTTCGGGGGGAAGGTCCGTCACTTCAAACAGATCCAGATCCTCCACCAGGTCCACCACCTCGAGGTCCAGCGGGACGTCCTCCACGTCGAGGATGTCCAGGCTCTCCGTTTGGTCCAGGTCCGTCGCATCGGGAATCTTGGAGTCCGATGCGACGTCCTGTGAACTCTGATCCCCACCGAGGTCAGCCACCAGGTCAACCCCCGTATCGGGCGAGGTCGAGGACTCCGAACCACAGCCCCACACGACCACAAAAAGCAGCACTGCCAAACCACCTGTAATTCTCTGCTTCATTGTCAAACGCCTATTCGTGGACGGTTCCTGAAATGACCGTGTAACCTCGGTCTCTATACGTTTCCTTGGGCTTCATGTTGAGGCTGGCTCCCGGCGGCAAGCCAGGAATCATGGACCCCAACTCGATGGTCGGAATGGGAATACTGGCCATGGCATTCTCGGTAATCATCCCCAATACCTTGTCCAGAATCTGCTGTTTCAGCAGCAACCGGAGACTGTCCTCCGAGCCCACCAGGTTTTCACTCACGGTAGCCAGCTCGATTTGCACGTAAGTGATGTCGTTGAGGGTCATGGCCAATTCGTTCTGGCCACCCTCTCCCTGCACCACATCGACCTCCACCTCGGCCTCAAAGGCTGCGTAAATGACCACGTGCACGTCCATGCCGAACATGTTCATGGTGACGTCCAGCATCAGGTCGCCCATCTGGATAAGGAGCCCGTAATCGGGAGTGCAATCGGAAATCACCGGGGCCCGCAAACCGGTAAGGTTGAGGCTCAAGTCTTCAATCCCGAACTCTTCAAAGCTTCCGCCACCCAGCAACTCGGTGCTGATGGGAAGGGAGAAGAGCCCCGCCCACCACATCGCATAAGGAATCTGGTTCAGGAAATCGTCGGAGAGTCCCATCTCAATCTCTTCCACTCCCCAGAAGGCGAAGGGCGGCTCCGTGGTGAGGCAACCGTTTCGGTGGAGGGAACCCAGCGAAGGCAACTCCACCCCCTTGTCCGTGACAACCGCGGCCTTGAGCCCGATGACCGATCCACCCGGGAAGAAGTCCAGAGTAGAGACCTTCGAAGTCAATGTCAGCGTGACGGGATCCAATCCCTCAAACAGAGGGGGAATCTCAAAAGTCGTATTAAAGGCCAACTGCTCCAGGGCGCTCTCCAGCACCGGGGGGATCTGCTCTTCGATGATTCCCTCGATCTGATCCTCAAGAATGTTGGCGATCATTCCTTCAAAGAAGTCCACCAGCCAGTTAAAGAGGAAGCCCAACACGCCGTCCAGGCTGATGTTCATCCCGTGAACATCGGAAGCGGTGTTCGCCAGTGTGGCTGTGACGTTCCCATCACCATCCACGGTAAAGAAGAAGTCCATGTCCACGGCGAGGTAATCGATTGTGACCCGCCCGGAAGCCCCCGGTGTGTACCAGTGCTTGCCGTCGGCAGTGATGTTCATTTCCACGTTGGGAATCTTCAAGCGCACGTGAAGGCCGCCGTGGATGCAGGTGATGTCCAACTGCATCAGGTCGTAAGTCACCCCGCCCGGCGCATACACGTAGTAGCTGCCGCTTTCGTAGAGCATCTGCGGCATGTAGTCGTTGAGGTTGATTCCTGCAAAGAACTGCACCAGGAACGCCGCAAAGTCGTTCAAGGCAATGTCGTTGTCGTCCCAAACGGTCTGTCCCATGTAGATCATCACCGAATCCTGAATCATCGAGACGTCCGGATTCGTGGCGTTCATGGGAGTATACTCGTTGCTCAAGATGAAACCCTGAACCACCTTGTCGTGGCCGTCGAAGAGATCCCACAACTCCGCTTCCAGAATGTTCAACCCGCCATGGGCCTGGTAGGGAAGCTCGAAGGTGTCGTCGGGCTGGATGGCCACCTCGGTGCCGTTGATGTAAACCCAGGCAACCGGGGCAGCGTTGTGAACAACGTGACCCTGGATGGTCACAAAGGTAGAAGGACCGTACAATTCCGCCGCTCTGGGCGGGTAGTCGATGACCAACTGCGGCTGACAGAACGCCGTCACGAGCACCGAGTATTGGCACCCCTGGGAGACGTCGCAGGCATCCATCGTGCAAGGATTCCCGTCGTCGCAAGAGATGGGCGTCCCCATACACATCCCGTCCACGCACTGGTCAGCCGTGGTGCAGGCGCTCAAGTCGTTGCAATACGAATCCACATTGGAGTGCATACAACCCAGGCTCTCGTCGCACCAGTCCAGCGTGCAGACGTTGCCGTCGTCACACT
>CALFHQ010000055.1 GCA_937876385.1 uncultured Pseudomonadota bacterium | reverse complement strand
GTCTGGAAGCTCCATCGTGTCGGCGTCCATCTCCTACCCTGGGAAGCCAGCGGAGAAGTCGGTGTTCCGAGAGTTTCAGCACAGCCTCGGGGATTTCAAAGAGCAGAAAACTCGGGGCCGAATCAGCATCAAGAAGCACTACCTGACCCTCACCGACCGCCGCAAGCTGAAACTCCATGTGGAAGAGGGGGATCTCACCATCGATGTGGACATCACCAGCTTCATGGATGGCGTGCGTTTTCACAGCGGCAAGTTCTTCCTCGACAAGGGGCACGAGAAGTGGGTGCAGACCTTCGTGCACGTTCCGTGGGGGAAATTCGAGGGAACCATGAAGCTGGGGAAGCAGACGGTGAAGTTCAAGGGGGACGCCTTCGTCGACCACCTGAGACAGAACGTTCTGGGTACTGACTATGCGACACACTGGTGGTCGGCTCGGATGTTCAGCGACAACTACGCCATCGCATTTTTCAACTTCAAGAGCCCTAAGTCTCTGGGGAGCAAGCGAATCCATCGCATCCTCGTGATGAACAAGGAGGAGGTGTTGGCGCAGAGCAACGTGCTGCAATTCTCGGCGGACAAGCCGGTGAATGATCCCGAGGGCCACCGCTATGCGACTCGCTACAAGTTCTCCTTCATGGGAGAGAAAGTGAGCGTCAAGGGTACGTTTGTGGGGAAGCGGCTGCACAACCGTGACGCCATGCTTGAGCGGATGAATGCGGTGCAAAGAGGGGTGGTCAAGATGATGGCGGGAGAGCCCATCAATTACCGGCAGGATGGGACGGCCAGTGTGACCATTCAGGAAGAGGGGAAAGAGCCCGTCCAGATCAAGGCTCCCGTCAGCATGGAAAGCCTCGTCCTCATCGGGGAGTAACCCCCTGCCGCCCCGAAGTAGCTTCTACAAGCACTCCACGCTCACATCGGCGATTCCGTCTTCAAGCATCGTGAAGGTAATGGCGATGTTCTCCCCTGTGTCGGGGTTGTTCATGAACACAGTCACGGGCACTCCCAGTGGGAACGCGTTGAGCATCCATCCATCCTGGGTGAGTCCTTCGGGGTCGGAGCCGGTAAAGAGCCATGGGGGTTCCGTGGAGCCGCCGATGATCCCGGCTCCCGGCATGTAGTCGAGGACGAGGACGGAAGTTTGAGAGTATCCTGATCCGGACCCACATGTGCAGTCTCCAGTGTCCACCGTCACATGGGCCTGCCCTCCTTCGAGAAGGGCCTCGCCCGGATCGCATGGGCCTCCTCCTCCAGGTTCTTTGCACTTGCAGGCGTCGCAAGTTTCCCCTTCGTTGCACTGGCCGTCGTTCTCACAATCCTCCCCGGCGTCGATGTTTCCGTTCCCGCAGGTATCCACGCAATGCCCATCGGGGTCGCAGACTGCGCCTGCGGCGCATTGTCCGCACTCTCCTTCGCAACTATCCGATCCGCACTCTCTCCCCTGGCATTGGGGTTGGCATTCGCACACGGCGTTGATGCAGGCGTCGGGGAATACGCAGTAGAGACAGGTATCTCCATTGATCCCGCACGCTTCGTTGGTGGTACCCGCAAGGCAATCTCCCTGCGAGGTGCAGCATCCAGCGCAGTTTCCTACATGGCACCCGCCTTCGCACACTCCGCTCTCGCACACCGCTCCGTTGATGCAATCTTCCTGGTGTCTCCATTTCAGGCACTGGACTCCCACCGCCACATTCTGGCACACGAACACGGCGTTTCCCTGGCAGGTGAGGTCCCCTTCAGTGTCGCAGGTCTCGTGGCACACGCACTGACCCCCTTCGCAGGCGAATTCTTCCGATTCACACTGCTGGCAGGAGGCTCCATTGGAACCGCATTGGGTGTGGTCTTGATCTGCCGTGGGAACGCACGACAGGTTCTCGCAGCAGCCCTGGCAGTTGTCCGAATTGCACCCTTCGCACGTCACCGCAGAGCTTCCACTCTTGGGCTCCCCGCAGATTTCCTGTTCTCCGCTGATGGTGACTGGCTTCATGCAATCTTCCGTGCAGATCCAGGTGCCCCCATTCACCGTGCCGCATGAGGCCCCGAGGATATCGAGGCTCAGGGGCAGGCTGGCATCCTCGATGAGCTTGCAGACGTCTTCCGCCAGCCCTTCCAACCTCTCCTGGATTCCGAGGGCGTCGACGATGGCCCCGGCGATGCCGCTCACTGCGTCGTAGACGAGCCCCACAATCTCTCCCATTCGATCTCGATTGTAGCGAGCCGACCGGAAGGCATCGCTGGCCAGCGGAATCATGCTTCCCAGCCGTCGAGACAGGCGGTCGGTCATCTCTGAGACCATGTCTGAGATGAGGGAGTTGGCCAGTTGGCTGCACAGGTTTGATCCGAGATTGACCCCGATGGTGGGGGTGGCGGTGACGGATCCACCCACCAGAACGGAGGCCGGGGTCACTTCGATTTCGAGTTCCTGGAATTCAGGGAGGAATTCGGCGACCATTCCGATGATGTCGGTGATGGCTCCGATGGCGTTGGAGAGGGTGGAGAGGAAGGTGATGACTTGCCCCACCACGGGGATCTTATTGAAGGGCCACCAATCGAACCAGTCCAGGTATCCGGAAGCGATTTCGTTGATCTCGGCCACCTTGTCGGAGATGTCGGCGATGTCCTGTGCTCCGCACAGGAGCGTGATCACTGTAGCGGCCTGGCCCACGGTGATCATGTTCTCGGCGCCGTCGAGGAACCCTCCCCCCTCGAGGTCCAGCTTCACTGCCTGGAGATCCGACAATACGTCGTCCAGGCCGTTTGCCAGGGCAATCTGCTCGTAGGCCGCTCGCCCCTCGGGTTCCATCTCCTGGAAAGCTTCGAGGAAAGCCACCTTGTGGGTCATGAAGGACTGGATGGAGACCTCAAGCATTCCCAGGACAGCGGCTTTGTTCTTTTCGCTGCTGCCCAGCACGTCGAGGTACTGGTCTACAAGAATGGGGAGCACCTGGAGCTGGTCCTCCAGGAGGTCAAAGGCGTCGAGGAGCTTCTCTCCCGGTTCGTCGGAGGCTTTGGGAAGGGGGAGAATCTCGAAGTCCCAGGTTTGGACGGGTTCGCCGCTTACGAGGAGCTTCAACTCCACCAAACCGGCGCTGTCCTGGTCTGGGGGAACCACCGAGGTGGCTTGTCCGGGGGCGCCTCGCATGGGGCTTAGCGGATCCGAATCTCCAAACTGGAGGAGAGCCGGGGCTGCAACATCCAGGAGGGCCGGGTGGATGATCCGAATTTTCGTTCCCAGGGAACCTGCCTGCGGCCACAGCGCAGTGGGGGCGTCTGTTCCGTCGTCCACGGCGCTTTGGATGAGTTCAACATCCAGGCGTTCCAGTTTTCGGTTGAGGTCCACGTCGGCTCGAGCGAACTCGTCGGGAGTCAGGGTGGCGGTTCCGTCGATGTGTGCGATGGCTTCGTCGACATCTGTTTGGGTGACCTCACCGTCTCCGTCCACGTCCCCCACCCGAAAGGCCCCACCTGCCTCATGAACCACGAGGAGTACGCCGGCTTTGGCCTGGTTGCCGTCCTCGTCGGTTGCCGTGACTTCGGCAGCGTATTGTCCGGGGGTTTGGAAGGCGACTTGCTGGGTGCTCCCGTTCATGGCGATTGCGGTGCCCTCAGCACCGTCAAAGTCCCAGGTGAAGGTCGGCTCTCCCGTGGCTTCCCCTCGGGCGACCTTTGCTGTGACCTGAAACGTCTGGCCCACTGCGCCGATGTTCGTGTCCGCCGACACGGTCACCGTGAAGGCCTGTCTTGTCAACGGCGGAGGGACTAGCCCGAATTCCAGGTTGGGCACACTGGTGTCCGTCTCCACATCCACTGACGTGTTGTCAGCGGTGGCGTCGCCGCCCGGGTTGTCGTTGGAATTTGAGCTGCACCCGCAGGCGAGCAGAAAGGCAACTGTCAGAACTAGGAATGTGGCCCTGGCACGCATCGTCCCCTCCGAATCGGTCTCTGTTATTGGTTTCCAGGGGGCCAGATTATCGGGTTGGCCAAATCTTGGCAACAGATAAGGGAACGCAGGGGTGAGGAAATTGCCGTGTCGATTCTGTCTAAACAGAATCTTGTTGATTCACAATCAAACAGGGTCAGCTTGGGCAGTGAGC
>CALFHQ010000054.1 GCA_937876385.1 uncultured Pseudomonadota bacterium | reverse complement strand
GTCGCCGTCGTCCAGAGCGAAGTTTCCTTCACCGTCGGTCCAAACCACGTTCTTGGCAGACAGGTTTCGCTGCTTGCCGAGGAGCTTGGAGAGGGAAGTATTCTTCTTCATTTTGGAATCGAGAACGGCGATGACGCCCTTTTTCCGAGCCTTGGCGAGCTTGGAATCACGCTTGGCGTCCTTGCCTACGTCCCCTTCCTTCATCTTCTTGAACTCTTCGTCTTTCCGAGGAACTTCCACTTCCTTTTTCAGGGGGTCTCCGGCCTTCTGGAGTTTCTGCTCCATGGCTGGCGTATCTTCCACTTCTTCCTGGGGAAGCGGTTCCTCTTCGACTTCCTCTATTTTCTTCTCATCTTCCTTCTTCTTCTCTTCCTTCTTCTGCTTCTCTTCCTCTTCCTTCAATCGTTCCTTCTTCAACTCTTCCTTCTTCACGTCGAACTTCACGAACCGACGAATCTCGTCTTTGGTTTTGGTTCGAACAGTCTGGCTGGTCGGAGAGACAACCACTGCCAAAACAAAGGCGATCTGGATGGCTGCAGAGAGAACAAAGGAGGAGAACATCGCACCGTCGATATTGATATTCTTGCCCAAGGCAGCGACGGTGGGCTTGGTGAACTGGAACAGGAGGGTGTTGTCGGCAAATCGGAAGGCGCCGCTGTCGCCGGCCTTCAGGGGAACGTAGTCAACGCCACTGGTATTGGACGTGTACTTTCGCTTGTAGTCGGCGGGACTATCGCTCTTTCCGTCGATGGAAACTCGTCCATCAAGTTCGCTGGTCAATCCAACCCAGTAGTGGTCCTTGCGGCCACCCTTGTGACGGATGAGGGTCAAGTGATCCATCCGGGCTGGCAGAGGGAAGGTGTTCTTCAGATCGGAACCCACCGAGATGTCGCGGCCTTCGGCGAGGATGTCCTCTTTCAAGAGGGTGTCCTTCCACATGAGGGCAATGCGGAGGAAGCGAGTGTCCGAGCTGTACTTGGGCTTGCTGGCAAAGCTCTTGAGTGCACCGAAGAGGGCCACGAGGAGTCCACCCCAGATGAGGTAGAATCCGGTCCCCGCTTCCATGTAGCCGACGAATTGCCCGGTGGTGGCATCGATGACCAGGTTGTGGGCAGATTGCCACATACGAGGAGCACCAGAGACGATGTAGGTGAACAGCCCGAGGCCTACCGAGGCCAGGGAGATGTTAATCAACGCCGCCTGCTTCAGCTTTCGGAAGAGCATTCCATAGATCGCAACGGGGAAGATGGCCGCACAGGCTACCAGAATACCGATGCCAAGGGGCACCTCGAGGAGCATAGCCTGTTGGTCGGCATAGATCATGTTGTAGACTGAAAATGCCACGCCGCCGGCAATCGCAATCAGTGCCCCAATCATCGCAATAATCTGACCCAGTTTCATAACGCTTCACCCTCTTGTCAACAGCCAGACAAGCCGAATATTTGGCCTATCGTAGACGTCCCGTCAGGGACTGTCAAGACGAAATCCCGGACCGTTCCGGAGGCCGCATCAGCCCCAACCGGAGGCGATAGACACAGGAAACATCAGGGGGTTCCCGGCGGCGGGAATTTCGGCGCCGGAAGATCCCTTGAGTCCGGAGTCACATGACCTCTTCCCATCAATCGCAATACTCGAGCACTCCCTTTGACTTCCCCGTTTCGCTGGTAGAAACGTGCCAGACGGGCCATGTTGCGCCGGGGATTTACTCCGTAAACAGC
>CALFHQ010000053.1 GCA_937876385.1 uncultured Pseudomonadota bacterium | reverse complement strand
CGATGATGAGTTTGGAGAAGGTGACGCCACCCCCGTCGAAACCCCTCGTCCCATTCAAGAGATGCTCCAGAACACCAAGGTAGAGACTTCCCCGTACGAAAAGCCCATTCGCCCGTCCCTTCGGATCGTCCGCACGCTGGCTGGGGTGATTGGGGCTGGACTTGGTGCCTGGCTGTTTGTCGCCGGTCAGGAGATCACCTTTGCTCCGATTTCTATGGTGGTCCTCATCATTTACGGCTGCATCAGTCTCTTCTGGATTGTGTCGGCCCCCATTCGAGTCAGTGTCAGGCAGTTTGTCTTCGAGATGGTCCTGTTTGTCGCCGCCACCCTCTTTCTCAAGGTAGCCGTCCCCGAGGCCTTTGATGTCGGTCGCCTCACGAACTCCATGAGCGGCCCCAAAGGTGGTGGGGTGGAACGAGCATTGAAGCATCGCAAACCGGCAACCGACCGCGAAACCTTTCTCCAGAGTGCCCGTGATCTTTCCTCAGCCGGGGAGGCTCTCGTGGCACAGGAAGAGGACGCCCTTTCCTGGGACGACTGGAGCCTTCAGTGCGAGAAGATCAAGCGAGATTATCGAGTGCTTGATGAAGGGGTGAAGGCTGACCTGGCTGACGTCCTCGCCCACCTGACGGTGCTCCAGAGTCGCATGGCCCGGTGGCATAGAATAGAGTCCCACGCAGAGTCTGACGAAAGCCTCAAGTCGACGCTGGCGGCCCTGGAATCCTTCAAGGAGGCCCTCGAAGCGGTCTCTCCATCTACGGAAGACCCGGAGTCGGATGAGATTGGGGAAGCCGAAGAGGGCTCCGAGTAGCCCCTCCAAACTCCTTGCACTTCCATCGGGAATGCGACTATCTTGTGTTGAATCGCAGACGCACAAGCGTGGAGGCTCAATGCGACACTCCCGATTGCTAATCGCAGCGGTCACTTGCCTGAACCTCGCAGGGTTCTCGAATATTGCTCTGGGACACGACTTTATCGTTCCAGGGTCTCGGGGCGCTGCGATGGCGGGTGCCATGGTAGCGACCTCCGATGACGGTCACGCCGTCTGGTACAATCCGGCCAACCTGGTGTTGTCGGACAACTTCAAAGGGGCCATTCAGTACTCAGGCATGTGGGGAAGTCTTGACTCCAGCATTTCCAACTACGGAAGCCTCGGTCACCTGCCGAATTTTCAGGTGGAGGGAGCTGACGGTGCTCTGTCGTCCACCAAGACCCGTCTTCGCATCCAACGAATGTTCCAGAACGAAGCGGAGCCGGACTCCCTGCAAGGGTTGACCTTGACTGCGGTTCTTCCGATTCACCGCATGATCCCGGAGTTGCCCATTCGAATCACCCTTGGGCTTTCGGTTTTTGTTCCAGGCGCCGGAACGAAGATTGTTCATGTGAAGGGGGTCACCCCCGATACGCCATTTTATCCCGTATTTGGAAGCCGACTTCAGCGAATGCGATTGCTCTTTGGCTTGGGATTCGAGCTGATTCCAGGCACCTTGTCCTTGGGGGTCGGAGCGTCCCTGTTTGCGAACATCGCCGGAGAAGTGGGCTCTCTCACCCCCATGACCACTTTTGACGCCACCGAGGACCCGGAGGACCAGGACGTTCCCGCTCCGTCGAAGGCCACTTTTGGTCAGGAACTCTCCACATCCATGTCTCCCATCGTCGGCTTGCGCTACCAACCGCTGGATTGGCTCAATTTTGGTGTGAGCTATCGGCACAAGCACGGCATGAACCTGGACTTTAATGTAGCGGCGGGTTTGGACGTGAACATGGGCTATCCCCTGGAAGCTGAGATGCCCTATTACCTCAGGAGCAACTTCTTCTTTGTTCCTTCGAACCTCGGAGGGGGAGTTGATTTTTCTTTGATACCCGGGCTGCGCCTCACCGCTCAACTGGACTATGTCTTCTGGTCTGACTTGCAGGACTACATCAATATCTCCGAGTTCGACATTGCCGATGGAATGGTCAACGACGACGGCGCGCTGGTGCCACTCGAGGATTACGGCGACTTCAAGGTCCGCTCCTATCCGGTGCCGCGCATTCGCAGTCGAAACGTCTTCTCCCCCAAAGCCGGGGCGGAGTGGACAATCGGAGGGTTCACCTCCATCCGATTGGGGTACGCTTGGACCCAGTCAGCTCTCCAAACAGACCAGGACTACCAGAACCTGCTCTTAGACAACGACTACCACACCGTCAGTGGCGGGCTTGGTTTTTCCTTTCTGGACCCTCTGGGCTACATGAAAAAGGAGATGTTGCTCGACCTCCATTTTTCTGCCTATATCCTGCAACCTCGAAGCAACAAGGTGGGGCTCCAAGACGACTTGGGCGGCTTTCACGCAAGGGGGGTCGTGGATACTTCGGGCTATTTCCTGAACTTCGGTGTGGAGTTCACGGTTCAGTTGTAGGCGGGAGTCAGGCCAGCTCCATGAGGGCCTGGCAGGCCTTGTCGATTCCAATGTTCAACTCGGCGATATCGGAAGCCAGCATATAGGCGCAGGTGGTCACGACTTTGTGCGACTCGTCGACGACGAACTCCGATGCAGTGGATTCGACGTGAACTGCCCCCATTGCCTCAAGCTCTGCTGCTGTGGCGGGATCGTTTCCGATGGTGAGCTTGACCCCTTTTCCCCCTCGGTTCTGGAATACCCGGGCAAGAATGGGAGGCGCTATGCACAAGGCAGCGATGGGCTTTGAAGCGTCAAGCAGCTTGTTGATGATCCCTTCCACATCGGAATGAACCGTCATGTCTCGTCCTTTGGTTCCAAAGGTCGAGAGGTTCAAGGCAGCGCCGAATCCACCTGGAATCATCAACCCATCGAGGGTCGACGGGTCCACGTCTGAGATGGGAACGATCTCCCCTCGGGCGATTCGGGCCCCCTCGACGAGCATGGAGCGTGTCTCATCAACTTCTTCCATGGTGGCGTGGTTCATGACCCGAGACTGGTTTCCCGACGGCGCCATGAAAACGATGTTCGCACCTCTCTTGACGAGTCCCAGCAGGGCCAGGGTGGCTTCATGAATCTCTGAACCGTCTTTTACGCCGGAACCGCTCAGGATCAAACCGATTGTCTTGGACATCCTATCTTCCTCCTATCTGTTGGTCACCTTCTCAAGGTGACATCCACGACGAATTGCTCCAGCAGCAGGCGAGGAGGCACCGATGTAGATTTGAGCATTCGGTCGACATTTCTCAATCGGGACATCGCCACCTCGATCTCCTCCATCGTGAAAGCACGGGCCTCCCGAATTCGGAAATACACAGCCTTTGGCGAGCACCCGATGGCCTTCGCTATTTCACCCTCTGAGGCCCCCTGTTCCAGAAGATCCAGGGTTGTGGCAGCCAGCCGGAAGGGGCGCTCGAGGCTGGTCACCAACATTAACGGAAGGGCATCTTTGGAGATCTTTCGGTCGCTGTCGATGAGGGCGTCAAACAGCCTCCCCAGAATTACCAGTGACTCCGCCGTGTTGCGGGTCATTACCGCGCCGGTGAAGTCCCATATCTTGTGCCCCTTGAGGCGTTGAACCATGTCTTCGACATCGTTGTGGTAGATGCGGCTGGAATTCTCGGAGTGTTGAATGAGCTTCTCCACCTCGGACACAATGGCTTCCACCGAGTTTCCAAGGGATTCAGCCAGGAAGGACACGGTTCGTTGCTCTACTTCATAGCCCCGCCGCCGAAAGAGATCGGCAATGAATCGGGCCACTTCGTTTGCATTGGTTAAGGGGGAGAAGTCAAAGATGGCGTCTTTGGTTTGCAGCGCCTTGTACATTCGAGAGCGCTTGTCCACGTTGGCTGCTGTCAAAACCAGCAGGTTTCGACGATCGGGACCGGTGAGGTAGTTGCGCAGCGCCTCCACTTCGGGAGAGGGGCCGTCGTCGTCCTTC
>CALFHQ010000052.1 GCA_937876385.1 uncultured Pseudomonadota bacterium | reverse complement strand
TTGCGGGCAAACTCGAAACGACGGGCTTTGATCCCCCCCACGACAACCAGCGCCGAGAACCCGGCCCCCACCCCGATTGCCTGAAGATCCAGCACCCAGTCGCCAGAAAACCACCGAAGATCAACACTCTGCGAGTATCGATCCCACAACCCCGCTGCCAGGAGCAGTAGACCGTAGAACACGACGGTGGAGCGAACCAGGGAACGGCTGTGGCCTGCCGAACTCGACGTCATGTCGTACCCCATCCCAGCGGCTCATGCCCCCATCGACCCATCACTTCGCTCCTCAAAGAAACATCATTATAGGGCAGCACCGGCGGAACATCCAGGTGGATTCGGCGTCCAAAGATAGGTTGCCGTCTTGACAAGAACGGTCCCCATTCTACAATGATTTTGAAGTAAGCACGCCCACGAGGAGGGTCCGGCAATGAAAAGGAAGCTGTTCTCACTGACCGTATTGACCATCTGTCTGTTGCCTCTGTGGCCGGCGAGCGCTCAGGAGAAGAGCAGCCCCGCCGACGTAACCGTCGGAGTCTTGACGATCCACATGAACTCCGAGTATTCGGCCGCTGACGTGGACGGCGAGAGCTGGGAAGAAATGTACTACACCGACGACGGCATGAGCATCGTCCTCGAGGGGTTTGACCGCCTGGCCAAACACACCGTGAAGCTCACACCGCTGGTTGATGAGCTGAAGCCCGCCATTGTCGAAGTGACCCCGAAGGACTGGAAGTTGGCCAAACTGGATCGAGTCACCAGGCAGTGGCAGAGCACCAAAAAGGTGAAATTCAGCAAGTGGAAGCCCGGGGAGCGAGAAGCTCTGGAGAAAGCGCAACAGGAGAAGGAAAAGGCTGGAGAAAACCCGCCGGCTGATGCCGCTGTCCCCCCAGAAACTGTGCCGGACAGCCCAGCGGCCGTTGTTCCCGATGCTCTGGAGAACACCGACTCTCCCGAAAAGAAGCTTGAACCCCTGGAAGAGAAAGCCGGCGATGATGCTCCCGCCAATCCGGGGGAGACAAAGGAAGGAAAGTAACCATCAAGTGCTACCCGCCACGAATGCCCTTTGAACGGCTGTCCCTCTCGCTGTTTCTGTTGTCTCTGCTCGTTGGATGCGCATCAGTCCCCGAGGTCCCTCAACCAGGGCCATGGCAGGCCCGAATTGTCTTCCCCGAGGAGGCCCTGGCATTTCGCCACAACAACCAACCTCCCCCCGCCTGCGACTGGATGACCGTTTCCCTGGACGTCACAGCCGAAGCCGACGTCAACGACGTGCGACAGGTGCTCTTGAAACACGGACCCCAACCCTTGGCTGCCCAATGTGCAGACCTTGTCTCCTGGTGCACAGGGAGAGACCGCTTCGAAGCCCAGGGACTCGCCCCCTCCGGCTCTCCATGGATGCAAGTGTGCGGCTTGGCTGAAAAGTGCCTGGCAGTGGAGAATCGGCGACTCGTCTTCGTGGACGGACTTCGGGCTGAGGGAGTTCGCACAATCCAGTACGAACCGGGTGACCGGGACTCGGCTGACGTTCACTTCTTCGAACACCTGGCCGAGATTGCTCCCCGGTGGCACTTCTTTCTGGAGAAAATTCACTCTGCTACCAAGCAGGAGATGGAACTCCGTTGTGAAGCCTCCGGAGCATACCTCAGTGCCCTGCTCTGGAGCGGCAAGACCCTTCTGATATCACACCCCAATCGAAGGGCACATGTTCTCTATGTGATGGGACAAAGCCCCTCGTCAGGGGCCGACGCCGTGGCCATGCTGGAGCCCCCGACCAAGGCCTACAAAAGACTCGTTGAAGCCCGAATCCTATACACCAATGCCGTCAAGAATGGAGGGTTCGTCAGTCTGCCGCAGTCCACCTCACACCTCAAGAAGAATTCCAAAGGAAAGAAGGTCGCTGCACTCCGCAAACGCCTTCACCAGGAAGGACTGCTCAAGAAAGAGGAAGGAAATCGATTTGATGGCGACCTGTTGCAGGCCCTGCAAAACTTCCAGTTCATGCACTATCTTCGGGTCAACGGCAACCTCGACCGGGGGACCCTTCGTGCGCTCAACGAGTCGGCGACCAACAAACTGGCCAGGATAGACAGGGCGCTTCAGGCGATGCGCACTGCCATCCCTCCCTGGGAGGCCGACTTCGTCCATGTGCAGGCTCCCCACGCCTTCCTCGAGTTGTACCAGGGGGGCCACTTCGTGAAGCTCTTCAGGACAGTCATCGGTTCCGCCAGGAAGGGGATCCCTACGGGCTCCAAACGAAGGCAGTTCATGTTTCGAACCCTCCCCCTGAACTCGAAGATTGACCGGGTGGTGTTCAACCCCGAGTGGAAAGTCCCAGACTCCATCGCCGAGCGAGAGATCGTTCCCGCCCTCATGGAAGACCCGAGCTACCTCGAGAAGCACAACTATCGAGTTCGAACGTACAGTGGCGGGCGAGAACTCTATATTCAAGAGTCAGGTCCGGGCAATGCGTTGGGGAAGGTCAAGTTCCTCTTCCCCAACGACTACGGATACTATCTTCACGACACCCCCTCCAAACGCCTCTTCAAAAGAACCCGAAGGCTCTTCTCTCATGGGTGCGTTCGGGTGCAAGATGCCCTCGAACTGGCCCAGTACGTCCTCGGGCACGACCAGGGGATATCCCAGGAGTGGATAAAGAGGAAGCTGAAAGAACGGGAACCTCGACACGTCGAACTGAAGCGCCCCCTCCCAGTGCACGTCACCTATCAGACCGCCGGCGCAGACTCAAACGGGCGACTCTTCTTTGCCGAGGATTCCTATGAGATGGAAGAGGACCTTCCGCACTAGCGACCGACGAAATACTCACGCAGATCGTGAAGAACCGTGCGAAAATCGGTGAGCGCGCTGCGAGGGTCCAACCGCAAGCCAGGCTCGATGTAACAGGATTGCCAGCATCCGCTGCACTGCTCGTGAGAACGCCGAAAGGCTTCCATCGCAGAGGAACTCCACAGCGCGTCAAAAGATGACTCATGCAGTGAGCCGACGGCGCCACCGCTGGTGTAGCAGGGAAACAACTCGCCGAAGCCATTGATGTCGCATACAGCCAGCCCGGCAACACACCGATGCCCTTTCAACTCGCCCGAAAACCAAGCCGGTATTCCTTCGATGTAGCTTTGTCCGTTGGTGGACAGGTGACGAAGCCGAGCCTCCACCTGGAACGAATCGAGGCATCCCTTCATTTCGTCCAGATCCTCCCTGCGGGGGAGCAAATCGTCATCTTGCTGCCAACTGTTGAATGGGTAGCACTGGTGGTACGGCAACAGTCGCACCTGCGATGCTCCCAAGCTCTCTGCAAAGGCGGGCATGCGTGAGATGTGTGGGTATGTGGGGCGGCAAACCAGGCTGTTGATGCCCACCTTGACCGTCCCCGGGTTGTGTCGTTGAAACTCACGGACTCCAGCCAACACGCGCTCAAAGGTCCCGGGCACCCCACGCAGGTCGTCGTGGAGCTTTGCCTCCGGCGCATCGATGGAGATGAACAACTGGTCCAGCCCCGCCTCAACCAACGCCTGTGAACGCTTCGCGTTCAAGAGCAGACCATTGCTGGTTACCGTCACATGCAGCCCAATCTTCTTGAGACCCGAGATGATCTCCGGGAGATCCGGCCGCATCAACGGCTCCCCACCAAAGAGATCCACAGCCACCAGTCCCCGCTGAGCCAACCCGGAGAACAGTTCCAGAAGAGCCTTTGATGACAACTCTCGATTGCGAATGTCTTCGACCTTCTCCCCGGTCTTCCAGATGTCGCAATGGCGGCACTGGAGGTTGCAGCGACGGGTCAACTCCACATACACCATCAAGGGAGCCGACGGGGCCATTCCCAGCCACGGGAACGTCGCCACCCGGGCCACGTTCAATACGGCGTTTCCCCCTTTGTGAAGTCGATCCAGAAAGGCCATCTCTTACCCCCCTCCCCGAAAGTAGCTCAACAGAGAGCCCCCACCGAAAAGTTGCTCCCAGAGCATCTCGGGGGAAAGATTGGCGAGGAGAGAAATGTCCAGGATACACGACGTGTAGCAATCCAAACCGGCCGTGCACGAGAGCCCCTGGGCTCTCAAGACATCCGCTTGCGGGGAATGCCACGCTTCCTCCAGAGATTGTTCTTTCAATCGTCCAGCCAGGGTCTCCTTAGCCCCCTCGAAACGAGGGCAGGGGACGTAGAGTCGTCCCTGTGCATCCACAGTGATGAGAAGGGACAACAGACGACATCGAAATCCCCGCTCGTCTCGAATGTGGCGCAGGTAGGCCTTTGGAGTGGCGATGATCCGGGGGTGGCGCTCTTTCAACTCGAGGATCTCGGTGGCCGCCTTCCTGGCCTCCGGCCAACTCAACGCATCGGCTTCCACATCGGGCGACTCCCGAGTCAACAGTCGCACGTGCAATGCCGCACCCACGTCTCGAGACAGCGTCACCATGGCTGGAATCTGGTCTCGGTTAGAGCGCCCCAGAGACATGTTGATTCGGGTCTCCAATCCCGCCGTTTTGGCAGCGATGAGCCCTCTAACTGCATGGGAGTAGAGACCTGGAAGGCGACGAAAGGTGTCGTGCAGGGAGCTTGCATGATCCACCGACACCGTCACTCCATCAAGCAACGGTGCCAAGGCGTCCACACGGCGAGCCAATGTGAACCCGTTGGTGGTCATGGAGGTCCAGTATCCAACCCTTCTAGCCTCCATGAGGAGCCGCTCCAAATGGGGAAAGAGAGTCGGTTCTCCACCAGAGACATACAGAAACCGGGCGCCTAGGTCGAAGGCTTCGTGGAGCATTTCTTCCTGCCGCTCAATGGAGATCTCTTCGTGGGTGTCCTCTTGCCAGTGGTAGCAGAAGGGGCAAGAGGCGTTGCAGCGGTGGGTGGGCTCCATCAGGAGAATCAGCGGAGTCGGGCGCCCTCTCAGCCCGTTGTCCAGGGCGCTCTTCACCATGGCTGCCAACCGATCACTCATGAAAAACCTACTTCACCGGCCGGGCCAGGACCTTGACGTGGACCAGAGGGCGGCGCTCTTGGCTCCGCTTCACGATTCGCCGAACCGTGGTGCGGACCTCATCTTCGATAGTGGCGGTGGACAGGGACCGGGCGCGATTGGCGAACTGGTGCTTCAACCCCGAAAGGATCCCCTGCTTCAGTGTTCCGTCCAAATCCGGGACACCGTAAAGATCCACTTGTGGGGTGAATTCGATCCACTTTCGATTCCGCA
>CALFHQ010000051.1 GCA_937876385.1 uncultured Pseudomonadota bacterium | reverse complement strand
AGTACTACGACATCCGAGAAAAGGATTACCGACGCTGCACCATGGAAGGAATCCGAGGTTGCTTCCCCGGCGGCTACTGCCACATCTTGTGCGACGCCGATGCCGACTGTATGCCCGGCACCGTCTGCCTCGAAGTGGAAACCGATGGCCAGACGGTCAAGGCTTGTGTCAACGAACACATGAAGCCCACCGGTTGGTGCTGGGACACCAAAACCGAGTATCAGAAGTGCTCCTCCGCAGCCGATTGCTCGGAGCTGGGAGCCGACGCCATCTGTAAGCGTGACCCGCAGGTCTCCTACGGCTATTGCTACACTGTGGCCCGTCCCAACGAGCAGGGCGTTTGCCTGGCAGGCACCTTGAAGGGTCCCGACGGCACCTGCATCCGAGATGACCAGTGCGACGCCGCCAGCGGTAGCTGCTTCATGGATGGAAGCCGAACCTGTACCGGTGATGCCGATTGCCAGGTCGAGTACGTGAAGTACGCTCAGGTGGGTGAGTACGCTCCCGTCATGGAGTACGTGCCTCGAGCCGAGATGACCGCCAAGGAAAAGGAACTGGGTCGAGGAGAGTTCAACTACTCCTCTCTCATGGACTATGGTGGAACCATCAACTTCGACCTCCACGACATCGGAAAGTATGACCGTGCTGCCATCCGGTTCGGCTACGGCGAGTTCATTGACACCTACTCCGACATCCACAAGGTGAAGGAAGCTATGCAGGACGTGGCCGACTACTACGGCTACTCCGACTATATCTACCTCTCCTTCTACATGGACTCCGAAGGGTGGAAGGATACCTGGTTCAACCAGTTCCTCTACATCAACGACTTCATCGGAATCGAAGAGAACCAGGAACGTATCCCGGCTCCCTTCAGAAAGGTGCTGCTGGAGAAGAAGGCTCTCGAGACCAACGACAGAGGCTCCTACGACTTCTCCTACTATGTAGTGCCCTACAAGTACCGTGGAGACGAATGGCGAGGAAACCTCGAAACCTACGTCTTCGATATCGGTGCCGACATGGGCGAAATCGCTGCCCACTCCTGGAACAAGCTCCATGAATACTACCTTTACGACGCTTTCAAGCGGGAACGTTGGGGTGCATTCCGGGGTGCCAACCCCATGGGCTACTACAGCCGAATCATCGACCGCTGGATGGGACCACTGGCTGATACCGGACGGTACTACGCCATGTTCTACAACGTCTTCCGTGCATACCCGAGCGCTAGATTGGAGTTCGGTGCAGACATCATGCGCCTTGGCGCTTGGCAGGAGTACTCTGATGGCTCCATTGCGAAATTGGCAGCCCTCTTGACCTCCCCGGCTCCGGGTTCGTACCGCCTGGTGGACGAAGGACTCGCAACCGAGCGCTTCGTGAACTACAACTACGACATGAACGCCGAGGGCTCTCAGCTCAACATCCCGGTGGGCGATGGGAAATTCCCCTACACGACCTACTGGAGCGACGCCGGCTACTACTACTACGACCACGCTGCTTTCATCGGCTCCTTCTGGGAGAAGGTGGCCGCCTTGCAGACCATGACCTACTCCCTGGGTTACTTCGTTGGAGACTACCTCGGCGAACAGGTCCCCGTCGGAGTTGGGACGTCCATCGGATTCAACAGCAACTACTACACTGAACTTACCAACTTGCTGGGGGGCATGATCGTCGGTCGAACGGCCGCCTATGAACCCTATGTTCTCGACGGTCAGGTTCGCTCCGTCCATCCCAAGTACGCATGGGAGGCCGAAGGCCACCAGAGAGTCCAGTCCAGCATCGATACCCTCTCGTTGAAGACCTATCTGTTGCTCTTCTCTTACGCCTACATCCCGGCCGGCTTCGACCCGAGCTTCATGGACAGCCTGTTCCTCTGCATCAAGGGGAATGGAAGCTGCTATGACCTCGTGGAACAAGACGACGATGCCGGTGAATTTGGCGTCCAGACCGTCGAGTTCACAGATCCCTTCAGCAAGAAGACCTTCGTCGCCAAGACGACGAACTACGACGCCAGTCGCATCGACGCCTCTTATTGGCTGTTGACGCAGGCCAACGCGAAGTTGGCGGAATGGGAATCCATCGAGTGGGGCGACTCCGAGGAATCGGATGGTTACAAAGAAGCCCTCGGAAAAGAGCTGCGGGAGACCGTGGAGCTGATGGACCTCATTTATACCTTCAACGAAGTCTACGGCCTGCTGACGTACTAGGAGGTGAGGAGGATGTGTAAAATGACTACCTTTAGAGTGAAAGTGAAGTTCCTCACCTTGATGGTGGGATTGCTGGTGGCCGGTTCCCTCCTCGCCACCGGGTGTGCTCAGAAACTGGGGGAGATTGATCAAGTCCAACCAAACTGGGTCGAGAAGAAAGACCTTGAAGGGGAGTGGTACTTCAAGCAGACCGTCATCGACAACCCGTACAGCTCGCTGTACACCTTTGTCGGCGACCAGTCTCCCCTGGAACGCGGTACTTTCGACATCCAGGAAGACGCCGTCTACTTCTACCGTACGTACGAGTTCACTCAGAATTCCAACGCACTGGGACTGAAGAATGACGGGGACGTGCCTTTCCTTCGATGGCTGGAAGGGGACAACGTTGAGTACACCCCGAACTCTTACCAGGCGCGGGACAAGAAGTACGCCGAGGGAGACCTCCTCGGCGGCGCACAGGGTGAAGACTCTGTGGCCTGCGGTGGCAAGAAGACGGACAAGGGCGGAATGCACGAGTTCTGCGCGGACGAAACTCGCAACGGCATGGCGTACTGCGGACACGAATCGAACGTGGCTGTGGCCGACCGCACCATCGAGAATGCCGTGTGCGTGTTTCCCACGAAGTTCGTTTATCGTGGCGCCCCCCTGGCCGTGTACCCCATCTCCTCGCACTTCGACATGACCTACAGCTACAACCCCGGCACGGGTGAAAAGACCAACGTGCGAAAGGAGAACAAGTCGGACCGTTTCTGGTACGAGCGTGAGTTCATGCGAGTGGACTTCTCCAGCAACAAGGTCACCAACTACCAGTTCACCATGTCTTCGGAAATGAACGTCCTCGTCGGGATCTACGAAGGGGACACCGCAAGCGAAGACAACGGGATTCGCTTCTTCAGAGACGAGCAAGGGCTCACGATGTACTGGGACTACGTCAGTCGCTACATCGTCGAAGCTCCCACCGAGTACTACGAGTACTGGGGCACCGACATTCCGTCGTGCGTCTTCTATCCGTGGTACCTGGGGGGCATCCTCGAGTGTATGTCTGAGGAAATCAAGACCCGTACCGCCTTCCTCAAAGTGGAAGACGACGACTACGTCCCTCGCTACTACGGCGATCACGAAATGGACAAGTTCGGCTACTTCCGAAAGGAACGTCTGAACTACGACGCACTCTACGACGTGACCTACACCGGCGTCATCCGATACATCCAGCGTTTCGACATCTGGGCCAACCACGTCCTCAAGGACGACGGCTCGGAAGACTACGCACAGATGGATCCAAAGCCGGTGGTGTACTACCTCTCAGTGGATTTCCCCCGAGAGTACGTCGAGGACTCCCTGAGATCAGTCTCCCAGTGGTCCGACGCCTTGAACCAGACCGTAGGCTTCCTCAAAGGGGCTGATGCCGTTCCAGAGAGTGGAATGGTGGTCTTGTGCGAGAACAACAACGCAGAAGCCCAAGCGGCCATCGATGCCGGTTACCCGGTAGCCGAAACCAATCCTGACCTCTGTATGGACATGGACTATGCAAAGCTCAACGGGGACATCCGGTACAGCCTTCTGTTTGCCGTAAACCATGCCCTCCAGTCGAGCCCCCTGGGATACGGTCCATCTTCGGCAGACCCCCTCACAGGCAAGGTCATCTCGGCCTCCGCCTACCTGTACCTCGGCGGCCTGCGATTGTACGCCAACTTCGCTGCTGACATGGTGGAAGCAGCCGTTGGGTTCACAGACTACCTCACCCTCGTACAAGGGGGCGACAACGCCATGGATGACTATGTCACCCAGCTCTCTGTGAACGATAACCCGCCCCCGAGTTCCATTGAAGAAGCCCAGTCTCGCATCGCCGGCATGGTGAGACCCAACGTTCGAGCCCGCATCGTGAACCAGGGTTTTGAACGCTCGGATATGAACTGGGCCGGAATGCGAATGGACATGATTCGTGCCGACAAGGAGATGGAAAAGTCCCTGGTGTTCGATGCCTTCCGCTTCCTCTTCCGGGATCCGGGCGCCATGTACAACACCCCCATGACCGATAGCTTGCTGGACAAGATGTCCCTGCGAAAGTGGGCAAACTATCGTGGTCTCCAGGACAAACGACAGTTCCTCGTTCATGACGGGCTTAACAGCATCGATCGGGAAGGATTCGCCGACCCCGCCATCATGGGCGTCGTTCGAGCGTGGAAACTCCGCTACGACCAGTATGTTTGCGACTCCGTCGCCCAGGCCATGGAAGGGGGCGAGAAACTCGCCTTCAACCTGGACAACTTCAATATCGTGAAGGACGCTTGCACCGCAGCCCAGGAAGGCTCGAGACGAGACCCGTCCTCCAACCCAAGCCTCCCCACATGGGAAGAGTATGATCCCTCGACCCCCAACGCAGGAGACACCTGTCAGCGTCTGCAGCAGGGAACCATCGATGGGTACTACTGGGTCAATACCTGCACCGTGGCGAAGCTTGGAGCTCAGATTTCCAAGAAACTGAACTACACCGAGCAGGGTGACCAGCTCGGGTACTGGAAGCCCTCTCCCTGGTACGCCGACACGAAAGACGAAGTCGTCGCAAAGAGCCAGGAGTTCGTGCGCCAGTTGGGCGATGACCTTCGAAAGGATGTCATCGACGAGCTGAGCCACAAACTCTACTTCGCCCTGTCGATTCATGAAATGGGACACAACTTCGGGTTGCGTCACAACTTCGAGGCCTCCACCGACGCCATGAACTTCCCCAAGGAATACTGGGCCCTCCGGGGGCAGAATACCGACGGCGGATACGTAGTGAGCGATTTGTGGGGTGCGGACACGGATTACCAGGTGAAGAACAGTATCCGAGAGTACCAGTACTCCTCCGTCATGGACTATGGCGCCAAGTTCAACGACCTGTGGCTCGGCCTCGGTCTCTACGACTCAGCGGCCATCAAGTATGGCTATGGCGGCATTGTCCAAGTGTTCAAGAATGCTCCCGACTTGACCCAGTGGAACAAGTACCTCGTGAACCCGGAAGATCAAGGGT
>CALFHQ010000050.1 GCA_937876385.1 uncultured Pseudomonadota bacterium | reverse complement strand
GGCACGCGCTGCGTATTCCCACTCCGCTTCCGTGGGCAGCCTCGCTCCCACCTTCTCGCAAAAGGACTTGGCCTGTTGCCACGACACGTTCTCAACTGGTAGGTCGAGTCCCTTGTTCTTGCTGGGGTTGCTCCCCGTCACGGCGACCCACTGGGCCTGGGTCACCTCGGTCTTCCCCATGTAGAATCCATCCAGGGTCACCTTGTGTTGAGGCTGCTCACTATCGCTGCAGGTGTCAGATTTGGGGTCGCACCCCATCATGAAGCTTCCCGCAGGAATCCAGACGAAGTCCATCCCGCTCTTCGGCTCCGTGTATGTCTTCTTCAACTCCGCCATCGACACATTCGACCATGACAGTAGACCAACCGCGAGAGTCAAAGCACAGGCCAAACTTCTGATAAGTGCTCGTGTCACTTCGTTTCCTCCTTTCCACATTTCAAGGACGAGGCATCTTCCCCCAAATGAGCCGGAATAGCATCAAGACTACCGACAGCCTAGTCTTTGGCCACCAGACGCTTCAAGATCTTCCCAGGCTTCAGTTCAGCTACAAGCCCCTCGGAGCCTCCGCTGATGATACGCACAGCGCTGTAACCTCGGCCACGAAGATAGGCAAAGGCAATGGCCGCACGGTTGTCACTGGAACAGAAGAGGCCGACGGGGTGGTCCTTCGGTACTTCCTGCCAACGAGCCGGCAACTCATGCAGGGGGATGTGAAGGCAGCGAATCCATGGCATTTCGAAGGATAGAATCTGCTTCTCCACTTTGCTGCGCAGGTCCAGGAAAACGGCACCTGGCGTACCAAGCAGTTCCCCCGGCGTTGTCTTGTGCAGGGCGTTTCCAAAGAACTCAAAATCCATCTCTTTCAGTGCGTCGTCGAGAAGTTGCATCTAGATACCCTCCATGGCTGAAACGAACCCAACGCCATTCTGCCAAAGGCTCGGTGGTTTTTATAGCCCTTTCTCCGGGCTTTGTGTCTTGACTGGCTTTGCAGGCGCAGAGGTCGACCAGTACACCCGAAGGACCGCCCCTGCACAAGTATCTTCCCGAGGAAATGCAGCAGCCGGACGAGCCCTGAATCGTCGGGTGGATTTCTTCATCATCACAAAGTAGGATTGCCTGCGGCGCCTTTGCGGTGTGCCCCGGCTGAACCGGGGTTTCTCCCCTTGAATTGGAGTTTGATGTGCCAAGACGAATACTCGGGATGATGCTGGCGGTTGTGGCCTTATGCCTGCTGCAGGGATGCCCCAGCGATGGGCCTCCTGCCGCAGTCATCGACCAGACGAACTCGTTTGATGGCTCGAACCAGGAGGACGGTTCCCTTCTGGACGCTGTCGCTGAAGACCAGGACGATTCGTCGGATGTTGAAGAGGACTTCGTTGAATCCCTGGATTCCACGGACGCGTTGGACAACTTTGACAGCGTGGACCTCCCGGACCCTCTTGAGTCGTTCTTCAGTCTCGAGTCCGTTCACAGCATCGAAATTGAGGTCGACGAGGCCGGTCTGGCCGCTCTTGTTGCAGAACCGAAGGTCTATGTCCGTGGGTCCGTCGAGGTGGACGGCATCCTGTATGAAGAGGTGGGCGTCCGCTTAAAGGGAGGCCTCGGATCGTTTGTTCCCATTGATGAAGAAGTGGCCTATGGCCGGATGCCTGCCAAGTCGGGCTTCATCATCGACTTCAACCGGTTCGTCAAGGGACAGGACCACCAGGGGCTGAAGAAGCTGACCCTCAACAACATGGTCCAGGACCGGTCGGGAATGCACCAGTTCCTCGGCTATACTCTGTTTCGGGAAGGGGGCATCCCTGCGAGCCGTTCGGGGTTCGGGGAGATTTTCTTCAACGGCACAAGCAAAGGGCTGTATGCTCTCATCGAGCCACCGGACAACAAAGAGTTCATGAAGCGCTGGTTTGGAGCCGACCACGGAAATCTCTACGAAGGAGATGGTTCGGACCTGACGTCAGAGGCCTATGCAAACTTTGACCAGGACCGTGGGGACGACACCAGCAAAGAGGACCTGAGGCTCCTTTCGGAAGCGCTGGATGCAGTTCCGGCCGGAGACGAAGCCTACGATCTCCTGGCGAGCCTCATTGATCTGGATGAGTATTTGACCTTCACTGCCACGGAAATCTTCCTCTCCCATTGGGACGGGTACGCCTGGAACACGAACAACTACATGATTTACCACGATCTCGACGAGGACCGGTTCCTGTTCCTGCCCTGGGGAACGGACCAGCTCTTTGACGAGCAGGGGATCATCGGTCGTTATCACGGCCTCATGAAATCGCTGGGGCCGTCGTGGGAGACTCCAGAGCGAGGGTTCGACTCGATGCTTAACGGCGGCCGGCTGCACCACATCTGCTATTCCTCGCCGACTTGCACAGCGCACCTGGCAGTGGCCTATCGTCAAGTCATCCAACGTGCAAAGGACATGGGGTTGGCGGAGTTGGCGGTTGAAACCCAGGCGCTAATTGAACCGCTGATGGTTTCTGAGGCGACGGAATACGGAGACCCCGAGGTGACCTTTCAGGCGATGGACCAGGTGTCGGCGTTCTTGGCGAACAGAGAAGCTCAACTGGAACAGTGGCTTCCGTGCCTTGATGGGGTGGTGGTGGACAGCGATGGTGATTCCTTCGACGGTTGCGTTGCAGATTGCGATGACAATGCCTTTGAAGTCCATCCCGGGGCACCTGAGTTGTGCAACATCAGCGACGACGACTGTGACGGGATCCTCGACAACAACCCGGAATGTCCGGAATGCTACAACCTTCCACTGGCGAGCGGCAGTTACTCTCTCTGCTTCCATCCCCTCCCCTGGGAGGAGGCGAGACAGCATTGCATCGACCGAGGTCAGGAGCTGGCGTCCATCCACGACGAGCAGACGAACGGTTACCTTGCATGGAACCTGCTCCAGACAACCGGATATGCCGAAAGCTGGATCGGGTTGAACGATGTGGACACCGAAGGCACCTTCGTCT
>CALFHQ010000049.1 GCA_937876385.1 uncultured Pseudomonadota bacterium | reverse complement strand
CTGAGGCTCCAATCGTCGGTTGTGTCAAGACTTGCCGTGAAGCCGGTGGGGTCGAAGTCGGGGGTTCCTGCGTCGGGGGAGATGAAGAAGTGGTCGTAGCGAACTCCGGGGGTCACCAGGAGGCAATCGAAGAAGGAAAACTCTCCCAAGGCGTACCCGGCCACAGAGAAGAAATCGGTGTTTGGGTACAAGGCCATTTCGGTGTCCACGACCTCTTCGATGTTCAGGACGCTGGGAGAGGTGTACCGAATCTCCCGCTTGTTGGTGTAACTGCTGTATCGTTCTATTTCCGCCAGGGTTCCCACGGTCAAGTCGAAGACGAAGGGGCGAGACACGAGGTTCAACGTCGCTCTGGCCTCTCCCCCCAGCATATACCCCGAATCTCGGTTCTTGCTGGTGAGTCCATAGAAGTAGGGCTTCCCGGAGCGGACGTACTCGTCGTCGTTGTAATCGTACGCCCCACCTCCGGACCAGTAAACCACCGACTCCACGCTCTGCAGCAGCCCCGTTCCCCTGTATCGGTAGGCTGCGTGGATTCGGTAGTGGTCCATCTCCTTCCACGTCTTGTCCTGAAGGTAGACTTTCCCGGCAGCGGGGGTCGCCATTCCCTTCTTTCCATCGTTGAGCACGGGGTTTGTGACTGTGTAGTCTCCCACCAGTTCAATTCGATGACGCGCCTTTTTCCACAGGATCTTGCCACTCCCCGAAGTGGTATCCCAGCCAGCCGCCGTGACCTGCCCGGCAGAGTCAGTAAACTGCCCGGCATCCTGCCGGCTTCCTCCCAACTGCCACTCCAATCCCAGGGACGGATGGGCGCCGTACACAGAGGCCGCTTCACGAACCGAGAGGGGGTTGCTTTTGAAGGCAGCGGTGACCTTGCCGCCCACAACGCGGCCCGGATCCAGACGCTCGGAAGGGTCAAAGGTCACGATGTTCACGACCCCTCCGATGGCCCGAGAGCCATACAGGGTGGAAGCCGGTCCTCGGATCACTTCCACCTTCTTGATGTTCGTGATGTCAACGTTGAAACCGCCGCCATGGATACCACCCAGGGTCATGGTGCGGACCCCGTCCAGGGTCAACAGCACGCGCCCCCCGGTGAATCCTCGAATGGAGAGATTCTCCATAAATGGAAGGGGTCCATTGTCTACCCGAATGCCCGCTTCGTAGCGCATGGCATTGGTAACCGTGGCTTCCCCCTTGCGCTCCAGGTCGTCCCCGTTGACCACGTTCACTTTCTCCGCCACATCGAGCTTCTTCTTGCCTCGATGAGTTGGGGAGACGATGAGGATCTCTTCTGCCTTGTAAGGGTCTTCCTTCTCCTCTTCCTCGGAAGCGGACTCCTTCCCCATTTTCGGGTCAGGCTTCTTCTCTGGAGCCGGCGAGGCAGCGGTCGTCACAACGTCTTCTTCGTCCATGGGAACGACGACCGGTTCGTCATCCCCCCGGGCGAGACCGGGAAGGGAGAGACAGAGAGTCACCAGAAGTACCGGCGCTATCCTTGATGGCGTGGGAATGAACTTCATGGGCGGAGGCTCCGTCGCTAGTTCAGAGTGAAGGTGAGCTTGTTGAAGGTGCCTGCGATCAACTTCAGGGTGAAGGTCGGTCCGAGGTGGTCACCCTCCTCGGGTCCCATCCCTTTCCCATCCAAATCGTGGTAGGCGTTCAAGGTCAGCTCTTGTCCCGAAGGAAACGGCGTCTTGTAGCCCAGCAGGTTGCTTTCCTTGATGGGGACGATGAAGGGGTAAACGGGGTTCAGCCGTTCGTAGTAGTACTCGGGCATTCCATCAATCTTGTCACCCGGAGCCCCGTACAGCACGAAGCGGCCCTCCCCTGTCGGGCAGTTGGGGCAGATCACACGAACGTGGAGCCAGACGTCTTGAGGGCCGGGCTCTTCGTCCAGCGGTGCTTCCCCCAGTACTTCAAAATCCAACTCGATTTCGGTCACGGCCCCTTCCTCGATGTCCACTTCAATGGTGGATTTCCCCTCTTTGGGGAGGGCTTCCGGGTCGAGTCCGGGGATTGGGTGGGTCCCGTCCTCCCCGTTCATGTCGACATAGGCCATGAGGCAGTAGTGTCCGGGCTCGATGTAAGGGAGGTCGCCCACTGCAGGAAATTCGGCGGAGGGGTAGTCGCCGTACGCTACTGGGGGCATGGAGAAGGGGCAGTTGAAGAGCACCAGCACCACGGCAGCGTTGTCTGGAACCTCGCCGTCGTAATTCGCCGTCACCCGGAGGAGTCCCAAGTCTCCCAGGCGATTCAAGTCGTATTCTTGAACCGTATCGGTGGTTGTGCCCACCTGAAGATCCAGCGTTTCATCCGTTGGGTCGTCCGCCCCGGTACATCCATTCAAGAGCAACAAGGTCAGCATAACAGCCAGTGTCAGCCACGATTTCATGGTCATCTCCCCGATGGTTTCGATGTATTATTGACAATACTCGGGGGGTCCTTGTCAAGGATTATCGGGCTGGGAGGTACGGAGGTCAGGGGGTTCCTTCAGACCAGTCCATGACGGTGTCCGGGTACCTGCTCCAGAAGGCCTTCACCCAGAAGTCGTAGGTCATCCCCGTGGAGAGGGTGTCGAGCATCTGCTGGAACGTGATCCCCATAAAGGTTTGGAAGCCTTGGAACGAGGACACCTTGTCAAAGTCGACGTGATACATGGGGAAGGCTCTGGGGTCCCGTACGGGGAGGAAGTACCAGATGTGGGCCAGAGCGGTGGTGGGGGTGATATGATCCGGGTACTGGTACGCAACCCAGCGTCCGGTGTCGTGGTTGAAGTAAATGGGGAGTTCGTGAATCGCTCGACCAACGGTCTCATCATCGGGGTAGTACTGCCACCCGGTCACCGCCAACCCCGCCGATCGGTAGAAGGTGTTGGTGACCAGGCAGTGAGTTCGGCAGTCCCCTTCAAAGTATCCACGTTCCCCAAAGAGCCACTTCTGAAATGAGGCGGAAACACCGTTGTGGTTGGGCACGTCAAAGCCGTCCACGGTTCCCAGGGTCAAGTTGCCTTCGGCCTTGTCGTTCTCCCACAGCACGCAAACAACGTCACTGAGAGTTCCGTCGGCGCACCACTTCTCCATCTGGTCGGGTTCGGCGCAGTACCGCATCTTGTGCCACATCCAATCGTCCACGCTCCCGACAAAGACGTTCAGGTCATCGGACAGCTCGACCACTTCAAGGAGCTTTTGCCGGTACCACTTCAAGTCTTCGGCGGTGAGGGAGACAAAGTCGTACTGCTCTTCGTTGAGGAGCTCGAATCGTTCGTAAATGGCGAAGGAACCAAACACCAGCGACTGTTGAATTCGAGAAGCCCACGTCATCTTGGCGTCGAAGGGAAGCTGGCTGAAATCGTAGGGAATATTGTACATCTGCTGCCAGGTAGGAAGCTCTGCGGCGTATTCCACCCAGCCGATTCCATCGGCGACAATACGGGGCACCAGCTCGGGCTGGGACACATCTCGCCAGAATCGGTTCTGTAAGGCCACCGCCACGGTCACCGCCGGATCCTCGATGCACTTCTGGGAACCTTCGACCAGGCGATAGAGATCCTCTGTGGCCCCTGGATAGTCGCCCACTTCCAGCAAAACCGCCGGGGAGATGTCGAAGAGAGGAGCCGAGAGGGTCCCTCCCATATCAAACGTGAAGAACCAGACCTGGGTTGCAGGCTTTCGTTGGTACCCATCGATGAGGGACCAGGGGATCTTGACTTCGAAGGTATCTCCCGTGCACTCCCACTCCACCAACGAATAGTCCAGCGACTGAGCTGCAAACTCGTCTACTCGATACCGGGCCGTGGTTGCTTTGGCCCCCCCCTGGAAGTACCCCATGACCTCGGTGTCGTAGTGAAGGCCCCGGTCGTGGTCCAGAAGAATCATGAATCCCGCATCTTCACTGCACCCCTCGGCAAGGGTGCCCGTCGCCCAAAGCGCTTGCTCCCCATCGAGAAAGGCAGCATCCAGGATATCCACTGCGGGGGTTCCTGCGTCGCCCGGGCGGTCTGGTGCCTCAAGGGCCAGGTCCAGCCACTCGTCGGGCACTCCGTCCAAACCGAATTCGCCGTCGTCCACCGGAGGGCTCGCCGGGCGGTCTTGAAACCACGGGCGAACCCGCTCCCAATCCTCCGAACTGAGGGAGAGCCAGATGGAAACGACGGCGAGAACGTGGTCTTCTTCGTCCACGGTCAAACCGTCCGCCAAATCGGGAATGCTCAGGAAGGCATCCACAATCTCCGGGTAGTCCGCGCCGAATTCCCCCAGGATGGTCAGGAGTTCCTCTCGGGGGCTGGGGATCGTGTCGGCGACCTCCCCGATTTCAAAGGAATCGTCGGCAAGGTGGTCCATCTCGACATCCAACTCCCCGGAGTCGGAAGAAACATCGACGTTGGATGAATCCATCTCACCGGTGTCGGCAAGAACATCTTTTGTGGAAGCGTCGGACGCATCCGACTGGCTCTTGGAAGCGCACGCCCCCAGGAGCAAGGCGACGGCAAGCAGCAGAGTGTGGAGTTTCAAGGAACCCTCCTGTCGCTCCCTCA
>CALFHQ010000048.1 GCA_937876385.1 uncultured Pseudomonadota bacterium | reverse complement strand
ATCCCCGCCGGCGCCCACGGGGGATACCTCCTTGACCTCACCAACCCCGCTTCCGTGGACTGGTGGCAGGAGTACCTGAAGAAGCCCATGGCAGACAACGTGGTGGGCTTCAAATTGGACAGGGGGGAGGAGATGGTCCCAGACGGCGTGCTCTTCTCCGGAAAGACCTACGACGGCACCGACTACCGGGAACTTCGAAACAACTATCCCGCCCTGTACGCCAAGGCAGTCCACGACGCCTTCGTGGAATTCGGCATGGAGGAATTCGTCGTCATGCCCCGAAGCGGCTGGAAGACCTCGTCTCAGTACGCCATCGTCTGGGGAGGGGACACGGCGCCCACGGAATACGGCCTTCGCTCCGCCATCATCGCCGTGCAACGTTCTGCTGTGATGAACTTCCCCATCTGGGGCTCGGATACCTGCGGATACGGCCAGAATCCCCCTCACGAGTTGTGCATGCGCTGGTTGGCATTCTCGGCCTTCACCCCCCTGATGGAAGTGGGACCGACGGACAACGTGGCCTTCTGGTCTTGGAAAGAAGACGGCCAGGCAGGGAGCGTCAGCGGCTCCGGCTACAGTTATGAGCCGTTCTACGACGAAGACCTCATCGCTGCCTGGATCTTCTATTCCAACCTCCACAACGACCTGTCGGACTACCTTTATGAAGAGGCAAAGAAGGCACACGGCGACGGTACTCCCATCGTTCGACCTCTCTTCTTTGCCAACCCGGACAACGCTGCCTACCTGGACCAATTCGACCAGTTCTTCCTCGGCCCCGACATCATGGTGGCCCCCATCTGGAAGTCCGGGGTGACGGAGCGCGACGTGATGATCCCGGTTGGAGACTGGACCGACGCCTGGACCCTGGAGACCATTGAAGGTCCAGTCACCGTGACCACCAATGCTGCCAAACACAAGATCCCGATCTACCTTCGGACCGGTTCCACCCTGAACCTCGGCGACCTTGAACAGAAGTGGCAAGACGCCCTGACCAAGGCCGCAGACAAGCCTGACTTGGAACTTCTGGAAGCCGGCGCTGAGTTCTAAGCCGGGCCGTGCTGCTCAATCCCGCCGGGCTGATAAGCCCCGTCCCCTACCCCCTTGACTCCCAAGTCGCCCGTACACAAAGTACGTTCATCAGGCAAATCGCCGACGTTTTCAATCCAGCTTCAATGACAATTCCCAAAGGAGCACATAATGAAAAAGACACTGACCATCGCATTGCTTATGGCCTTCCTCGTTCCACTCTCCGTTCAGGCAAAAGAGTACTCCTTTGATGTGAACGGGAAGTACGTCAACATCACCTTCGAATCCAACATGGCCGTCGAGGACATCGTCGGAACAACCAACACGGTGACAGGCTCCTTCAATTGGATCTCCGAAGAGAAGGGCTCCTTCGAACTGAAAGTGCCGGTTGCTACCCTGAAGACCGGAATTGAGATGAGAGACGATCACCTGAAGTCGGAGGGCTGGCTCAACGAAAAGAAGAACCCCTACATTGTCTTCAAGGGAGACAAAATTAAGAAGATCGGCGAAACATCCTACGAACTCACCGGCAGCTTCGATTTGGCAGGAAAGTCTGTTGAGAAGACCATCTCAGTGGACATCCGGGAGGTCCCGCAGTCCCTCGTCGGCAACCTCGGCGGAGGCAGTTGGATCAGGGTGAGAGGCGAATTTGCCGTGAAACTTTCCGACCACGGTGTAAAGATACCCGACATGGCCGCTGCCAAAGTGAACGACACCTGGAAAGTCAAGATCAGCCTCTTCGCCAAAGGAAAATAGGCATGCTATCGAAAATCCTCAGAGTCCTGCTACTACTCTCCTTCGGCGGCGCCATGGGCATCTGGAGCTCCGCCTACGTCCTGGACAACTACTTCAGCCAGGACGTCCTCCCTGTGACCCCTCACTCTCTGGAAGCAGTGGAGTTCAACCATGGAATGTGGATGGAAGGGGATCCGGTGGCAGAGGTCTACGGCATTCCCGGCGATGAGAAGATTCGAGTGGTCCTTCCTGACGAGAGCAAACTGCTCAACCCGAAGGAAGACCCGAACCTCACCTTGATGCTCATCGACAAGCAGCACGGGGACAATCCACTCCAGGTCAAGACGATGTGGTTCATCGCAAAGAGGGCCGCAGCCGCTGCCTTGATTCTCGGGCACATCCTCCTGTTCACCTCCATCGCTCTGCGTATCCAGAAGAGGCGCAAGAAGAGATAATCAGCTACTCCATCTCGCACCCGCTCAACACAGAGCGCCATCAGCACCGATTACTTTATGGACCTTACCGGATACACTGATAGAATGGGGGGTCGAGGGGCGGGATGCAATAGGATGACCGGCGAGGAGCGAATATGGGAAAAAACGAGTTTCCGAGAATCGGCTTTCTGACGGACCCTGGCCAGGTGAAGGCAGTGAATACCGACCAGGTGTTCTCCACAAACCTCGACTATGGAACCCTCCTGTTCCTGGCCGATGGATTGGGAGAGCAGGAGAGTCAGGCCAAGGCGAGCCAACTGGCCTTAGATACCGTTCTGCAGGTTCTGAAGTCCGCCAAAGTCTCAGCTATCGACCCTCGCTCCGTTGCAGGGGCACTCCAAAAGGCACTTATCGAGGCCAACACCGCCATTTGGGCTGAAGGACAGAGACTGGATGCTCCCAGACCCTTCGGAACCAGCGTGGCGCTGGCCATCGTTCTTCAACAAGAACTCTATATCGCCTACTCCGGATCCGTGAATGTCACCATCGTTCGTCGAGGAGTCCCCAACCGGGTGACCCGAGACTATTCGGCGGCTGACCAGTCCGACCCCGCAGCCGGAAAAGTCCCCAGACCCCTCGGGCTGGACGGACGCCTCACTCCGGCGGTTTCCTCTGCTCCCATCCCTCTGGAAGCAGACGACCTCCTCATCTTCGCTTCCGACGGAATCTATGAATCGGTTACCGACTCCGAATTGGCAGACCTCTCCTCCAACAACCCCGCAGAGGTCGCCTGCATCAAGACCATCGAGTTGGCCAACTCCCGAGGGGGAGAGGACAACCTGACGATTCTGGTCTTCCAGAACGGACCCACGACTCAAATGCTCAACGCAGGCACGGTGAAATTGCCGGTGCAACAGATTTCCAAAGGGCAGTCCGGCACAAGCAAGTGGGGATGGTTGGCGCTGGCCGGTCTGCTGGTGGCCGGAATCGCTGTGGCCCTCTTTGTGCTGAAGCCGTGGAGAGATGAACCGATCCCCTTGAAATCACCGACAAAGACCGTGGCAAAGGCGCCCCCAAAGGCAAAGCAAAAGACGGCAGAGGCCAAAGACAAGGCGGACTTGGAAACAAAGGGCAAGGCAAAGTTGGACGTCAAGGGCAAGGCGAAGCCGGATGCCAAAGCCAGGCTTGAAGCCATTGCCAAGGCGAAACTGAAAGCCCAGGCGGAAGCCAAAGCGCTGCCCAAGGCCGGCGACGTCGCCAAAGCAAGGACCCCCTCCGTGGTGTCAAGAAAGACCCCACCCAAGCTCAACCCACGAGATCGACTCAAAGAGCGACTGAAGGACTCCCGTGGACAACTCAAAAAGCCTCCGATGAAGCCGCTCCCCCATGCGGAAGAAGACGGAAAATCCCCAAAGAAAGTGGTCTCCTCGGTGATGTCGAACGGAACCATGCCTGGCGTCAAATCCCCGGACGGAGCGACCAAAGCCCCTTCATCGGCAGAGTCCTCCTCAACCACCGCAGAGAAAGCCACCAACAAGCTTGCAAAGAAACTTCCGGTAAACAACACCGAGAAAACGGTGGTTGTAGAGGTCGGCAAGACGACCCCAGAAAAGACCGCCGAGAAAACCGCCGAGAAAACTGCCGAGACGGTTCCAGACAAGGTTCCGACCAAAGTGGCCGTGGCTCCGACACAGCTATCTCCTGAAGAGCGATGCAACTACGACGACCTGGACGGAAAGGCCGCCCGGTACATCAAGCAGATTCGTGGATACATCCAGGAAGGACTCTTGAAGGTGGACAAGGGCCAGGGAGCCTCGGGCGCTCGCAAGTACATGAAGGCCAAATGGCGTATTGACAACGGTCCCGCCATCGTCAAGGAGCGGTGCCAGGATCACGTAAACGAATTGTCCCAGGCCCTCATCACCGAATATGTCCGCCTGGCAGCGTATTTCAAAGAAAAGGGCAAGTGCAACAAGGCGAGATATCGAGCAAAGGACGCTCGGCTGTTTGGGGTCTCCGAGGAGAAACTCAAGCAGGCTCTGGGCGAGTGCTACGAAGAACCGAAGTAGCCAAATCGGGGAGTGATAATGACGAAACTGCGACGGATGGATTTGCTTTCCCTGAGTGCGTTGATGCTCCTTGTCGGTGTTGGGGTCCTCCTCTGGGCGTCTCCGGTTCATGCCGACCCGATTCGCCAAGCGGTGGAACGAGCATGGCAACTCACCATCAGCTACACCAAAGAATACCGGTGGCTCTTCGGAGTCATCGGAGTCCTCTTGATCATCGCCGGTTTCAGACTGTACTACCTGTTCATCGGATTGGCGGGGGTCGTGGTGGGGGCCATA
>CALFHQ010000047.1 GCA_937876385.1 uncultured Pseudomonadota bacterium | reverse complement strand
ATTCGTTTGGGCCACGCCATGACAGCCTTCACGTTCAACGGCGCACCGGTGGACGCTCAAAACGACAACGTCTCCATTTTCAACAACCAGATTGCCTTTAATGGAAGTGTCGACGGCGGAGGCGCCGGGGTCACAATCACTGCCGGCGGCGGTATCTCGCTGTACACAGGTTCGGACGGTTACTCCATCACAGACAACCTCGTTTGCGGCAACTTCACCACGGGTTCGGGTGCCGGTATCGGCCACTTCGGGCTCAGCGACGGCGGGCTCATCGCCCGAAACAAGGTTCGCTTCAACGAGTCTTTCCACCAGTCGGTGTATGACTCCTCTGGTGGCGGTCTCTCGGTGGAAGGCCTTCCTGTGAATCAGGACAACGGCTTGACTACAGGCTCCGGCTCTGTGGTAATCGACGGCAACATCTTCCAGGGGAACCTGGCAGGAGCCGGAGAGGGTGGTGGCATTCGTCTCTCCCACATCAACGGCCAGGAGGTCTCCGACCTGGGTCTGGAGGGTGCGTGGCAGATTGACATCCTCAACAACTTCATCATTAACAACGTAGCCGGTGGCGGCGGAGCGGGGATCTCTCTGCGAGACGCCATCAACGTGAACATCATCAACAACACGATTGCTCACAACGACTCCACGAGTACCTCGGCCAGTGCCTTTGTCGGTGCTGCCATTGGGGAGTCAACCGAGCTGCCTTCGGGCATTGCTTCCTTCCCCCACGGTCCTGATCTGGAGACCCTGCTGGGCGAGTTGAACCCCGGTTCTCTGGTGGCTCCCTACTCGCAGCCACTGATGCTTCAGAACATTCTCAGGAAGAACCGAACGTTTAGATTCTCTCTCCAGGCCAACGACGGCGCTGGGGCGTTGCTTCCCAACATCCCCGGTGGAGATCCGTCGGTGTACTGGGACACGGGAGTGATGGGTACAGATGTTATCCCGCTTGTCTCTGATTACAGCATTTTGACGGACAGTTCGTTGGACGGGCCGTACGCCGACCCCAGCAACATCCTTGCAGACCCGCTGTTTGTGGATGGGTACTTCAACGGCTCTGGACTGGTGTGGGCCCCGCAAAATGACCGAGAAGGTCAGGTCTGGGTTGCTCCTGCTGTGGACGAAGGCGGCAACTGGATCAACGTGCACTTTGGCCCGCTGAGTCCTGTTGGCGACTACCACATTCAGGACGCGTCACCCGGTGCCAACGCTGGTATTCTGCCCTCTCTCGAGCTTCTTGCTG
This sequence comes from uncultured Pseudomonadota bacterium, assembly GCA_937876385.1. Taxonomy (GTDB): domain Bacteria; phylum Myxococcota_A; class UBA9042; order CAIXZC01; family CAIXZC01; genus CALFHQ01. Next base: position 11,271 of record CALFHQ010000047.1, on the reverse strand, counting down.
GACTGGGAATGGACATCGACGGTGACATCAGACCCTTTGCCGGCACCTTGCCCGACATCGGAGCGGATGAAACCGAATCGCTGGTGGTCAATGCGGTGCCGCCACATATTACATCGCTGCCCATTACACAGGCGGTGGTTGGGATGGACTACATCTACGACGTGGATGCAGTTGACACAGATCCCGGTGACGCCATTGCCTTCTCCATTGGACAGGGTCCAGCCGGCCTCATCATCGATGCGGTCACCGGCGTGATTTCTTGGGTTCCTGGAGCTGGCGCAGTGGGGAACCACACCATCTCGGTTGTGGCCACGGACAACTACGGTCTCCAGGATGTTCAGACCTACACGTTGACAGTGCAACCCGCCAACCGGGCTCCTGTGGCCGTTGCCGACAGTTACATCATCACCCGACCTGGCTACCTCGTTGTTGCGGCACCAGGGGTGTTGTTGAACGACAGTGATCCTGATGGTGACATCATCTCGGCACTCCAGGAGACATCGCCCGCAAACGGATACGGCTGGCTCTTCTCGAGTGGATTGGTCGTGTACTTCCCCGGATTCAGTTTCGTGGGTACCGGCACATTCACCTACAAGGCCTTTGACGGGGCTCTGCGAAGCGCCGAGACACTCATCTCGATTTACCGTGAGCTGTATGTCTCGACGGCTAGAACCGGCCAATCTCAAAACGGCCTTCACACCTGGCTCATCAGAGGACTCAGTGCCGTTCCCGGTTCCGTCATCACGGCGTACCTGGGACCGATTTCCGATGGCATCGTCATCGGCACGGCGACCGTCAGCGGCAATGGCCGGTGGCAAATTCGTGAGAGAAACAGCACGGTGGCACCTGGGACTGCCCAGTCCATCACGCTTTCTGCGGACACAGGCTACGTCTTTACCGACGTGAGCTTCTCAAATATGTAGCGGAGGATGATCATGAAAAGTCTTAGAATAGACAATCATAGCACGCCTCGCCGATGGATACTTGGAGCCTTCTTGATGGTCCTCCTGCAGGTAGCACCCGCAGCAGCGGACATCAAGGTCCAGTGCCCAGGCGACCTGAACGGGGACGCAATCCCTGATGTTGCAGACCCGGAACACCCCCAGATGAAGTGCATGCATCTGGGGGCCGGTGACGGATTCCTGAGAATGGCCGACGGAAAAGTGATATATATGTTCGGATTCGGCAACCTCACTGGCGTCCCGGAAGGGATGTCCATGATGGCGGGGATGCTGGGCGCCAATGCGCCTGGTCCCACCATCGCATTGGACCAGGGCGACGAATTCTTCTTGACCTTGACCAACGTGGGAATGCTGGTCCGACCGGACCTGTTTGACCCGCACACGGTTCACTTCCACGGCTTTCCTCACGCTGCTGCGGTGTTTGATGGAATGCCCGACGCCAGCATCTCGGTGAACATGGGTTCTTCCTTGACCTACTACTACAATGTGGTTCGGGAAGGGACCTACATGTACCACTGCCACGTGGAAGCTACCGAGCACATGCAGATGGGAATGCTCGGCCAGCTCTACGTCCGTGCTGCCCAAAACCGCCTGCCCGACGGCACAGTGCTGGGAAGTCACATTCACTCGAACCCGGACTGGAGCGCCACAGTAGCGAACGACGACCCCCTTGTCGGGGACAAGTACGTCTACAGTGACGGAGACGGCTCCACCATTTATGATGTGGAAATCCCCATCCAGTTGGGGGGCTTTGATGCCGACTTCCATGACGCCAGTGAACAGGTCCAGCCCCTTCCCTTCGCCCTCATGAACGACCGATACCCGGTCCTCAACGGGCGTGGATACCCCGACACCATCGTCCCCGGCTCCCTGGAGCCGCGGCCGGAATCCGGTGGTAAGACCACGCAGAACGTGTCAGCCAGAGTGGAAGCGAAAGTGGGAGACCGGATTCTGCTACGGATCTCGGACTTGAACGTCACCCGATACCACACCCTGGTCAGTCTGGGCCTGCCCATGACCGTGGTTGGGAAGGATGCACGACTGCTTCGTGGACCCACGGGCGAGAACATGTTCTACCAGACACGTTCCTTGACTCTGGGCGGTGGTGAGTCCTACGACGTCATCATCGACACCACGGGTATTGAAGCGGGAACCTATTTTCTGTACGCCGGCCAACTGAATCTCCTCAGCAATGGGGACGAGGATTTTGGCGGCATGATGACTGAAATCATCATCAGCGAGTGATGAAGGAGGAGAACACAATGCGTACTCTCAATAATCTCTGGACATTGCCGCTGACCTTGGCGCTGGTGATGATAGTGTCCGCCCCGGCCTCGGCCATGATCGAAGGAATCTCGGGAACGAGCTTCGATTTCACCGCTCGGGACGGCTATCTCAGCACCGCCGATGGCAGCAGCGTCTACTTCTGGGGCTTGTCCAACGACAACGGCTCGAGTGTAGTTCAATACCCTGCCCCGACGCTGATTCTTCAGCAAGGGGATACCATTACGATTACCTTGAAGAGCGCCCTCGCCGAACCGACGTCGCTGATCTTTCCGGGACAGAAGGTAACGGCTTCGGGTGGGATCGCCGGGCTCCTGACTCAAGAAGCCCCGGCAGACGGGGTAACCACAGTGACCTACACGTTTGTGGCTGAAGAGCCTGGAACGTATCTCTACCAAAGCGGAACTCATCCCGAGTTGCAGGTGGAGATGGGGATCATCGGGGCCATCATCATTCGCCCCGCCGGCTTTGACCCGATGGCTCCACGGGCCTACGCCCACGAGGATTCGTCCTACGACAAGGAGGAGCTGTTCCTCATGACGGAGATGGACCCTCGGATTCACGAATGGGTCCGTCTGTACGGAGCCGATTCCCTGTATGCGGACACCGACTTCCTGACCGATTACGTTGCCAACCTGTGGTTCTTGAACGGTCGAAACGCTCCAGACACGATGGTCATGGCCAACGTCCTCTGGTTGCCCAAACAACCCTACAACTGCATGCCCATGATTGAGCCGGGTGAGAAGCTGTTGATGCGCCTGGTGTCTGGCGGACGGGACTTGCACCCCTTCCACCACCACGGCAACCACTCCACCATCATCGCTCGAAACGGGCGACTGGCTTCGAGTGCTCCGGGTACCGGCGCGGATCTGTCTCAGGCGGTTTTCACGGTACGTTCGGTCCCAGGTCAGACCGTTGACACGATCTTCGACTGGACCGGCGAACGGCTGGGTTGGGACATCTACGGAACCGATGCAGCCCATGCTCACGATTGCGTGGATACCACGGGGGATGGATTTGACGACACCACCCACGAGTACTGTGCGGACCACGGCAAACCCATTCCGGTTGAGTTGCCGCAGGAGTTGACTTTGACCTACGGCGGCTTCTACTCGGGAAGTCCATTCCTGGGCAATGCCGAGTCTCTTCCGGTGGGAGAAGGTGGCATGAACCCATCGTCCGGGTACGTGTACATGTGGCACTCTCACAACGAGAAAGAGATGGTGAACTATGACATCTTCCCGGGTGGGATGATGACCATGCTCATCGTGGTTCCCCCTGGAACTCCGATGTCCCCGATGATGCAATAACCGATGGCCCATAAGGAGATAAAGATGAACATTCTCAATAGAGCGATTCAGTTCAGGGCCGCCTTGTTCCTCCTGGGTCTGGCACTTCTGTCGCCGGTCTCAGCCCAGGCACACGACGTCTATTTGGCTGCCCAATCGTTTACCCAGACCCTCCCCGACGGAGTTCAAGTCGAGATGTGGGGGTATGCAGAAGCCAACGCCGATTTCTCGGTGATTGGCGCACCCACCTCTCCAGGTCCGGTGATCCGGGTTCCCGAGGGAGATTCGGTTCTCAACATTCACCTGCGAAACGACCTCGCGGTTCCTTCCTCGGTGATCGTTCCTTCCTTGAACGGAGGCGCGCTGGCACCGGTGCGTGACGGTTCAGGCCGTGTCGTTTCCTTTGCCGCCGAAGCAGCTCCTGCTGGTGGGATGATGACTTACTCGTACGACGCTCGCCCGGGGACCTTCTTGTACCAGAGTGGAACGCATGTTCAGATTCAGGTGCAGATGGGGCTTGTGGGTGCAGTGGTTCAGAACTTCGCAGCCGGCCAGATTTACGAAGGGCAGGCCGAGGGGTCCTTTGACAACGAAGCGCTCCTCGTTTACAGCGAAATCGACCCGGTGATCCACGACGCCATCACGGCGGGGGAATACGGCCCCGGGAAGATGATTACAAGTACCATCGATTACAGACCCCGGTACTTCCTAATCAACGGCGAGCCAGCCCCGCTGGCAGAGCCCATCTGGGATCATGCTGCCACTGCGGGAGAGCGAGTCCTGGTTCGATTCGTCAATGCCGGTCTGAAGATCCACGCACCCTTGGTGCATGGAATCTGGGGAGACCTCCTCTCTCAAGACGGCTTCCCGGCACCCTTTCCCCAGGAGACTTATTCGATTCTTCTGGGCGCTGGACAGACGGCAGACTTCGCTTTTGACTCCATGGAGATGGGGAGCATTCCAATCTTCGATCGTCGTTGTTACCTTGTGAACGCAGCGATGAAAGACGGAGGCCTCTATGCCAGTCTCGAGATTGGCGAAGGCACCGGGACACACGCTCAGCCCCTATCCTTTGACAAGACGGCGAGCCGTCGAGATGGACTGACGAAGAAGGTCAAGCCCCTCTCCAGGACGCTGTTGAAAATGGAGAAAACGCGACTCACGCCGTTTTCGGGGAAACGTCTGACCCGGTAAACCCCAACCCCGGAGAGGAAACGTTCGATGACGTTTCCTCTCCGGAACCTTCGAAACCGGAGAAACCCATGTTCTACAAATCAAATCCCAACTTGAGACTTCTCGCCATGGCCACTTTGACCCTGGCCATTGCGATGCTGGGTCTGGACTACACGGCGAGTCCATCCTTTGCTTCTCCTTCCCTCGCCGAACCCAGCGACTCTTTGCGAGCCGTTGATTCCTCCTCCTTCGCCGTCGACCAGGCGGAGGACATCCCAGACCAACCACTCGACCTGCCCCCTGTATACGGCATGTGTTTGCCGGCTGAAAATGGCGCCGGAGAATGCAGCGCGTGCACGGGAATCGAACCGTTGCACCTTCGGCTTTCCGCCGGCGGCTACATGCTGGATTTCCGCTACCGAATTGAAGACCCGATTGTGGCAGAGACCTGGCTTGAGCACATGCCTCCCCCCTTTCTAGAGCTTCCGGAGTCGGGAATTCGCCTTATGGTTCCCTCGTCTCCCAAAGTGGGGCCTTTGCGACAAACGCAACGACCCGGCACCCCCTCTAGAGTCGGTTCGGTGCGCTTTGCCATGTTCGCCAATCCGGGGCAGCGGGTCCAATCAGGCCAGTGGGTCAAAATCCATTTTGGTGAACTCAGCGGTTGGCTGGTAGTTCAATGAAAAAGACAGCGTTGATCGACCAGGCTCGAACCTTCGTTCGGACTTTGGTGCTACTACTCGGGATTGTTCTCCCCGCAGCCGGGATGGCCGCTTCTGCCGACGTTTATCTGAACGACGCGTTGGCCACAAAGGACACCAACGACTCCGTTGCCGTCCTCATCGTTCCAGCCAGCCCACGACAACTCCCCGACACCTCCGCCCTGTCTCGACGGGAACGACTCCAGATGGTCAGTCAAGAGCTTCGTCTCGATGCGATGAAGCGGCACGCACCCATTCTTGAGTGGCTGCGACAACATGGACAAGCCGGGAACACATTGTGGGGGTCCGACCGGATTGCAGTCACTGTTCCAGTTCACCTGTTGCAGGAGCTGCTTCAACTACCCGAGGTCAGTCGAGTGAACCTCGACCGAATCCTCACGGCAGATTCGCTTTTGGCTGCGTCGGAAGAGCGCCCTGCGGGCCAGTCGGAGTGGCACGTGGAGGCCGTTGGAGCCTCCACCGTATGGCCCACCAGCTACCGTGGTGGCGGCATCGTGGTCGCCAGCATGGACAGTGGGGTGGATGTGGGTCATCCCGACCTGGCACCCCATTATCGAGGTGGCAGCAATAGCTGGTATGACCCGTATGGCGAGCACGCCGAACCCCACGACTCAGACGGACATGGCACCCAGGCTCTGGGGCTTGCCGTGGGCGGAAATGGCAGCGGTGCCGGAATCGGTATCGCGCCGGATGCAACCTGGATTGCGGTGCGCATTTTCGATGACCTTGGGGAAACCGAACTGAGTTCAATGCACCTTGCTTTTCAGTGGTTGCTCGATCCAGATGACGACCCGAACACTCCAGACGCTCCTCACATCGTTATCGGCTCATGGGGCTTTCGAGACCAGGTGGACACCTGCGTGGCGGAGTTCATGCCCGATGTGGAAGCGTTGCAAGTGGCCGGCATCGCTGTCATTTTCGCTGCCGGCAACGAAGGACCCGGGGCTTCGACCAGTTTGAGTCCCGCCAACTACCCGGGGGTCATCTCCGTGGGTGCTGTGGATGAGGGGCTCGACATCGTCCCTGGCAGCAGCCGTGGGCCGTCGGCCTGTGATCAGGAAGCGACCTTCCCAAGCCTCGTGGCTCCTGGAATGTCCCTTCACACAACCGACCTCACCTTTGGTGGGGTCTTTCCAGAGTCTTACACCTACTCCTCGGGTACCTCTTTTTCCGCTCCCCTTGTGGGTGGGGCTTTGGCGTTGCTGATGGATGCGTACCCCGGCAAAGACGTCGATGTTCTCGCGGATGCCCTGTTTGCCGGCGCCGATGATCTGGGCCCTCCGGGGGTTGACCCCACATTTGGCAACGGTCTCCTTCGAGTGGATGCAGCCTACGACGAGCTGGTTGGCGAGGGTGGTTGCCTGTTGCTGGGCCCCGATGGCGGTGCCTGCGACGATCACAACGCCTGTTCGGGAGGGGACACCTGCGTGAGCGGGCTTTGCGTGGGAACCGAGCCCCTTTGCGGGGACTGTCTGGTGGACGACGACTGCCTGGCGTTGGATGACGGAGACTTGTGCAACGGAACCTCGGTTTGCCGTAAGATCGGGGAGACGTACCAATGCAAAGTTGACGCGTCCACGGTGATTGAATGCCCCCAGGAGGGGTCTAATCCTTGCAACGAATCGCAGTGCGTACCGGAAACGGGAGCCTGCGAAACGGTGCCCTCAGACAACGGAACGGCATGTGACGGAGGGGCCTTGCCCTGCGGTGTCTGGCAATGTCAAGACGGCTCGTGTGTCGCTGTGGACGACGAGTGCACCCCGGACACAGATGTTGTCGAGGGGGGGGAGGACACCACCGATGTCGAGACGGTGTCACCAGATGAGACCGATGTCAGCAGCGATGCCAGCGTAGAGGCCGACGTTCCGGGGGCCACAAATGGCGGTGGAAGTGGTTGCTCTGCTGGAGGCACGGGGAACGGTCCCGTGGGTGGAGTCCCCCTGCTCATCGGATTCGCCTTGATTTGGCTGGCGGTTTTGCGGTCTTCTGGATCCTGCCTTGTTACAGAGACACACCTACATTGACAGAGCCAAAGGCCGCGAGTTCATCGGCGAAGTCTTTGCCCGTGAGGTTGGTCCAGACGACTCCTGCGCCGGGTGTCACATACATGTTGTACGGAAGGGAGATGGGGACTCCGACAAGGAGGCCGGCGTGCCATTTGTTGTCGTCGATGTCTTCGTTGAAGAGCTTGTAGCCCATGTCGAGGGTGCACTCCAGGCCGATGGCCTCGGTGAGGCTCCATCCCTTTGACAGGGTGGGATTGAGGAACAGGTAGCGACCGGCCTTCACTTCGTCCTGTACGCCGTACATGTAGGCGATATTGAACCCCACATTGACGAATCCGGACCAGCTCAGCCCGATGGCCGGTTCAATGTAGATGGGATTGCTGGTGCCGGCTACTTTCTCGTCGGCGAGGGGGTAGTAGTAGGTCGTGAAGAGGGCCGACAAAGAGAGGTCAGGAGTCAAGGAGTAGGAGTAGCCCACCCAGAAGTCCTGCTCAGCGCCCAATCCAACATCGACCATGGCCGACTTGTTGGCACCGTTCAACTGGTAGGCTCCCCAGTACCCGATTTCCAAGCTGGTTCCCGGGATGGAGTAGGTGATGGACGGAGCGAGCAGCATATTCTGATCCATCTGCTTCGTCTCCTGGAACACGTTGAGCCCTCGAAAGACATAAGCCGAGGCAACCTGAACGTCGACGTTGAGTCCAATTCCTTCGTTCTCTTCGGCCTGGCACGGTTGAGCCGTCAATAGAGCCAACGCCAGTACGACCATTCCAAATTTCATCTTGGTCATTTATCTCTCCTTGATTTCGAAATCCGAGTGACAGTGAATGAGTGGTAGCCAGTCTACCCTTCAAACGAGCCATCGTCCAAATAGGCCGTTTCACCGTGGAGTTTTTCGTCGAGGCCCAGTTCGTCCGCTTCGCTGACACGAACCGGGGTAATCTTGTTGATGATGATCAGCATCACATAGGAGAAGAGGAATGCGTAGATGGAAGCGGCGACGACAGCGACGAGCTGCTTCATGAAGAAGTCTGTTCCGCCAAAGAGGAGTCCGTCAGCGCCGTTGGGGTTGACTGCCACGGTGGCAAAGACGCCCAACAGGATCACGCCCAGGATACCGCCCACTCCGTGAACTCCCCACACGTCCAAGGCGTCGTCCCAACCCAATCGGTTCTTCATGGCGACTGCGAAGTAGCACACGAAACCAGCCGAACACCCGATGATGATGGCCGCGTCGGTGGTAACGAATCCTGCTGCCGGCGTGATGGTGGCCAGCCCGGCCACGGCACCCGTGAGGAGGCCGACGAACTTCGGCTTGTGCGACTTGTACCAGTCCATGATGAGCCAAACGATGGCAGCAAAGGAAGCGGCGATGTCGGTGTTCAAGAAGGCCTGGGCGGTGACGCCGTCAACCTTCAGTTCGCTGCCTGCGTTGAACCCGTACCATCCAAACCACAGCAGTCCAGTTCCCAGAGCAACCAGGGGAATACTGTGGGGTCCTGAGTCAATGACCTTGCGCTTCCCAACGTAGAACACCGAGGCCAGGGCCGCCATACCTGCGATGGCGTGCACGACGATACCACCGGCAAAGTCGAGGACGCCCCACTGCTGGAGGATTCCGCCGCCCCAAACCATGTGGACGAAGGGGAAATAGACCAACAGGAGCCAGGCGACCAGGAAGATGAGGTATGCCTTAAAGGATACTCGGTTGGCAAATGCGCCGGTGATGAGGGCCGGGGTAATGATGGCAAACATCATCTGGTAGGCCACGAACACGATGAGGGGGATGTTGTTGTCGGGTGAGAACACCTGGTTGAGGTCGATCCCTTTGAGTAGAACATAGTCAAACCCGCCGATGATGCCTCCGATGTCGGTGCCAAAGCACATCGAGTAGCCGACCAGAACCCACAAGACGGTGGTGACCCCCATGGAGACGTAGCTTTGAATCATGATGGTCAGAACGTTCTTGCGGCCGACGAGCCCTCCATAGAAGAAGGCCAGCCCTGGGGTCATGAGCATGACCAGGCTGGTCGCCAGAAGCATAAATCCGGTGTTCCCAGTGTCGAATTGCATCGCATCTCCTCCCAGTTGATAGGCGTGCCACCCCGAGAGTTCGGGTGCGGCGGACCGATGAGAGTAGCAGCGGGAGTTGGAGAAACGCTGTGCTCTGCGATAGGTTTTGGATTGTTTTGATAGGGAGATTCCCGGGTTTCCCCCGGCGGGACCCAGAATGAGGGCAGTAGATTTGGTTTCTGTTGGGTTTTCGTTGGGCTTTGCAATAATTCGCTGCATCTGGAGCTCAAATCCCAGCACTCCATCGCAGAAGCCTTGCCTGCGCTGATCTCTCACCGTACAGTCAGTGCTGACGTCAGGGATTGGGAGGAGGTCTGGATGACACCAAAGATCCTGTTCATCGAGGACGAATTGAACCTGTTGGAAGCCCTCTCTTTCATCTTGCAGAACGAGGGTTTTCAGGTCACCGGCACACCCAAAGGAATCGAAGGGGTCCGTCTGGCCATGGAATCACCTCCGGATCTGGTTCTTCTCGATCTGAACCTGCCGGACATTGACGGGTTCGAGGTCTGTCGACGCCTCAAGGCCGACCCGTCCACCCGTTCATCCCTGATCTTGATGCTCTCTGCTCGTGGCGGGATGGATGACATCGTCTCCGGGCTCGAAGCCTACGCCGACGACTACCTGACCAAACCGTTTCAACCCCGAATTCTCCTGGCCCGAATCAGAGCACTGCTTCGCCGCACGCAAGCCACGTCGGCCGTTCCAGCCACACACCACGGATTGTTGAAGGTCGATTTGGCAGCACGGGACGTCTGGGTGGAAGGGGAGAAGGTAACCCTCACCAAGACGGAGTTCGAGATTCTTCACTTGCTGGCTTCAAAGGCGGGGCGAGTGCTCACCCGGGACCAAATTCTAGACCATGTCCGAGGAACCGACTACGCCATCACGGATCGGGTGGTCGACTACCAGGTCTCGGGGCTTCGAAGAAAGCTGAAGGAGGCCGCCGAGTACATCGAAACCGTCCGGGGGGTGGGCTACAAGTTCACCGGTCCACCGGGAACAGAGGTTGATGCGCCTTGAAGGACCGTTCCCCCAGGACTCCCGTAGGCAGCCGGGCTTCTACTGCCGGAGTGGCAACTTCACCTCAGGGGCTCTTGTCTCTGTCGCGGGACATCCCCATCAAGTTCCTCGTAGTAGCGGGTTTCCTGCTTGCCGGGCTCGTGCCGGTGATAATGGTTGCCTTGTTCAGTTTGAGCACCGGAAAAGAAGCCCTTCGGTCCAGAGCGATGCAACAGTTGGAGTCTGTTCGCAGCTTGAAGAAGGCGCAATTGGAACGTTTCTTTGAGCAGAAGGCGCAAGACGTCGCCAGTCTGTCGGTGAATCCTGCGGTGGTTGAGGCACAAGCTGATTTCTGTCGGCTGTATCACGAAGCGGATGGCGCTTCTTCGGACCAATTTCTGGGGCTCGGGAAGGGAAACTACCAGGCCCCGGAAGATTACCGCGCATTGCACCGGGAGTTGGCACCATTCCTCGCCCAGTTCACGGAAACTCACGGCTACTACGACCTCTTCCTTCTCGACGCTGGAAGCGGAGAAACCTGTTTTACTGTGAAGAAGGAGAGCGACTTCGCCGTTCGCATCGATTCCGCCCCGACTGCTCTGCGGGATGTCTATCTGGCGGTGCTGTCGGGGGCTCCAACGGCCCTCTCCGATACGAAGCTGTATCGTCCCTCCCGAAATGCGGCAGCCCAGTTTGTGGCGGCCCCCATTCACGACAGCGATGGGGCCATTGCAGGGGTCGTCGCCCTTCAAATCGGGCT
>CALFHQ010000046.1 GCA_937876385.1 uncultured Pseudomonadota bacterium | reverse complement strand
GCAAAACTTCAACTTTTCCAGTCAGCGATCTGGAGCAGGGTGGCCAGGGAGCGCCGACTTTTTGTTGACGTTCCAGTCGCCCGACGACTATGCTCCTCCTTATGAAAGCGTTATCAGGCATGTTCGTTTTTGTGGTCTTCGTCGCCCTGCTCGGGTGCTCAGACAAGGGAGCATTCGTCCCTCCGACCCCTCCCAGCACGCCGGAAGAGTACAACTCACTGCTGCAAAAGTCGGGTGAGGCTCCGGTGGAGCAAGTGTCAGGACAACCGGTGTTTCCCGAAGATGTCGAAGTGGTGCTGAAGCGTCACCCCGATTGGACAAAGAAGGAAGCCCTGGGATTCCTCGCCTACCAGCGGCGATTGGCCTTAGAAGCGCTCAAGGAAGGGCACGGCTCCGATTTTTCAGTGCAGTTCAGGTTCCGCCAGGCGCTGGCACGCAGAGTCTTCGAGAAGCTGTTCAAGGAAGAACATTCCCCCGATTCCGTCCCCACCGAGGTATGGCATAGCCTCTACAATGACCCACAGATATATCGCCACTTCGACCACCATGAAGCGCACTACGTGGTGGACCTCCAGTACATTTGCTGCGGAGGCAACCCCAACTTGTGCCGAACGGACAAGAAGGTCGAAGAGTGCATCAGCGAGGCCAAAGACCAGATGGAGCAACTCCACGCCGCACTCGAAGGGCACCATTTCGACACCCGAGAAGAGTTCATGGCCTTCGCTGCCAAACTGCGCAACGCCAACTTCCCCCAAATCGCCATCCGTGAATACAACTTCTACTACGATTACGACCTCCCCCACGACCAGCAAAAGGGGTTCAACATCGTCAGCGAATCCGTCGCCTGGGGAGCCAAGAAAGCAGGCATCCACAACTTCTCAAAGCTTGTACGCTCCTGGGCCGGCTGGCACATCCTCTACGTAGACAACGTCATCCCCGAACAACACCGAAAATTCAACGATCCCGGGGTAGTAGAAGAACTCCAAAGCAAGTTCTACAACCAAGTCCTCCAGCACGACATCCTCACCTTCCTCGACAAGGTGTCCAAACGGTTCAAACTGGTCTTCCTGGAAGAGAACCTCCGAGAAGTCGACTGGGCAGAAGTCA
>CALFHQ010000045.1 GCA_937876385.1 uncultured Pseudomonadota bacterium | reverse complement strand
CGCAACTTCAAGCGATGGACGAACTTTCCAGTTCCTTCAATGACTCCTGCCACCACATCAGACCAAACCTTCGATTGCACAATGGCCGGAACCCCCAGTGGCGACAAAGCGTAGGAACCCACCGTCGCCAACGGCCAGGAAAGCACCGTTCGAAAGAAGTTGGCCCGAATCACGGAAGCGGGGAAGCCCCGAATGCGGTTGTGGGTGGAAATGTAGAGGCCGTTGGCCGACGCAATGATCCAGAACTTCACAATGGTCGCCCATACTTCACTGGAAACCCCAAGGAGGGGCCACCCCAGATCAAAGCCGTGCTTCGCCAGGCCAAGGATTGGAACCGAGAAACCCGTCCAAAACACCGAATTGCCGAGGTTGTCCCGGTCAATGTTGGAGAGAGACCATGTTCGCATCATCATCCCTGACGAAGATACGACATCGGCAGTGATATTTCGAAAAGCCGTGATTCCCAGCCAGAGGGCAGCATACCAGGGGCCCACCATCAACGTGGCAGGAACGATGGCCACCAGAATCTTCAAGGTGAGACGGATTCCCGGGTTCAGGTATCGCCACAGTCTGGCAGCGGAGAGCTTCTCATTCTCTTCCCGTTCATCGCCCAGAACGTTGTACTCTTTGGCCTGAATTCTGGACACAAAGAAGACCCGAGCATCCCCCGGCACCTCCGAATTGTCCCGGTTCTGATACGAAATTTTCACCTCAGCGAGGGCCTGTGGAACGGTGGAATGTCCGTGGCGCCTCAGATCCTTGACCGCTCTGTGAGTAAGAGCGACGGTGCTGGTGAACCCCATCCCCGGATTTCGAGGATGACCCCCGATATAGTCGCTTCCAAAGGACGGTCGCAGTAAGCGATGTTTGAGCTCCTTGCAAACCGAGTGCAGCCTGGCACCGTCAACAGTTCCAAATCCCCACTCCAAGAGAGAGGCCTTGAGGCGCTCTTCATCCCCAAAGTTCAGCCATTCAACGACGCTGTTCAGGCGACGCAACTCTGCCGGATCCCGCAAAAGCGCATCGGACATGTTGAAGGTCTCCACATCCGTGATGACCCCGCATCCAGCGAGGATCTCCTCTACCGCGGCGTTTAGACCCACGCTCAAAGGATGGATGAAGACCAGACGCCCCCCCCACTTCCTGAACAATCCCGAAAGCTGCTCCAGGGAGGTGAAGGCCGAAGCCCGATCCACCGCAGCCCCTTTTCCAACATACCGTTCCTGGAGAAGGAAGGGGGTGCACTCACGATAGTCTTGGAGGGCCTGGCGATACTGCGCCTCGATGTTGTCCAACTCCCACTGAGAAACCGATTTCTCCCGCTGCCTTCGCAGCACATGCACCCGTTGGTTTCGAAGGTAGAGGACTCGACGATGAAATACGGGTCGAAGCTTGGACGCAAGAACGTACCCAATCTGGGCCTTGGAAATGCGCCCTTCCGGCACCATCTCAGCAACGTCCAGCCAGGACACAGGACGCACGAGCAACAAGGAGTTGCCTTTGTACCGGGCGTTGAGGAGGGGCAACACCACCTCGTTGAAGTGGGCCAACAACTCCTTCATTCCGGCGTAGCGGGCCTCTGCGTTCTTGATGAGCCCCTCTCGGAAGGGTCCCAGCTCCTCAAAGTGAGCTTCCAAGAAGGCGTCCAACCCTTCCGCAGTACCGTCCTGGGGAGGGACAAACATGAAGTGTCGCCGCTTGAAGGCTTCTCCCACACTGAACTCGACCCCTACTTCAACCTGAATCCCCAGAATCTCGGCGGCCTCAAACAGTTCTCGCCGCACACCGGGATCCTCGAGATCGTAATAGGCAACCGTGAGCCTCGAAACTCCCTTGATGAACGCATCCAGGAGAAGGTGAGACGGGGTCTTTCGGCCCAGCGAGGAGGAGTCGTGCACGTGACCGTCCCAGGCCAGATTCAACTCCTTCAACGTACGCCCATCGTCAGGCACTTCAATGAGCCCCAACTCCCGAAGAAGTCGACGGATGACCACTTCCCGGCCGTAAGAGGCCACGGCGAAGTCCTGCATCAACTCCAACTGGCGAGTTCGAGACGCTCGTGCCCGAACACATTCCTTCATCAAGGCAATCTGAACTCGGGCGGTATTGAGGGGCAACGAGAGGGTTTTGGCGTGGTGGGCGTGGTGAACCAGCAGGCGCAAGGCCGACAAGCGCACCGGGTAGTCCGCCGGGGTCTGACTGTGGGCAAGCTTCAGATACGCTTCCCCCATGGAAAGTCGGCGAGCAGACAACGAACGGATGAACCCACCCGGATGCGTCGCCACCCGCAACCGCAACCGGTCGGTGTGCACGATGTCCTGGTTCAACAGTTCCACCAGACGACGAACCTCGTCGGAGAAACTGAGACCATTACGAAGTCCCCGAGCCCTCTTGCGCCACGACGTTCCCAAACCCATAGACCCCTCCAGCGGTCCGGCACCCCAAGTCAGGGGCCGTCAAACAATCCACTTTCGCCCCAATCGGCCCCCAGTGTCAAGAACCATCATCTCACGATTGACGGTGCTCGCCTCAAATTCGTTGACGTCGTGTGCAAAGTTGATCGGCGCTAGCCGCGCATCTTACCTTTCGTTAACGTCGCTGTTGCTGCCATAGCGACTCACCGTCGCACGGTGTGCGTACTTAGACCTTCGAATTGCTCGGCGCTTTCCATGAGGGTTTCGGAGAGGGTTGGGTGGGGATGAATCGTGTGAGCGAGGTCTTCGGCATAGGCGCCCAACTCCACGGCCAGGGTACCTTCGGAGATGAGTTCACCGGCGTTTGGACCTACGATTCCAACGCCCAACACGACCCCCGAGTCGGCGGACACAATGAGGCGGGTAATACCGTCGCTGAATCCCAGCGTCCTGGCGCGCCCTGAGGCTCCCCAGGGAAAGGACAGAACTTGGTGCGCCACCTTCTTCTCTTTGGCTTGGCTTTCTGTGAGGCCGCACCAGGCGATTTCAGGTTGCGTGAACACCACTGCAGGAATGGCCCGGGGGGCAAACGACAGTTTCCTTCCGGCAATGATCTCGGCCACCGTGGTGCCTTCGTGGGTACCTTTGTGAGCAAGCATCGGTTGTCCAGCAACATCGCCGATGGCGAACACATTGTCTGCCGTGGTGCGTCGTTGCTCGTCCACCCGGACGAACCCAGCGTCGTTCAGCTTCACTCCGGCCTTGTCCAAATTGAGCCCCTGGGTGAAAGGCTGGCGACCCACCGCCACCAGGACGATTTCGAAAGTCTCTGTGGTCTTCTTCCCCTTTGCTTCGAGGGTGACCTCCAGTCCATTATTGGTCTCCTTGGCACCGCTAACCCGGGTGTCCAACCGAACGCCTCGAAATGCACTCTTGAGCCTCTTTGCCAAAGGCCGCACAAGGGACCGGTCGGCCCCAGGAAGAAGTCCGGAGGTCATTTCCACCACCGTCACTTCGCTCCCCAACGCCGCATACACTGTCCCCATCTCCAATCCGATGTACCCCCCGCCTACGATCAGGAGGGATTTGGGAATCTCGGGGAGGCTCAGCGCCTCTCGGGAGGTCCACAGACGATTCGAGTCTTCAGGCATGCCGGGAATCATCACCGGTTTGGAACCGGTGGCGATGACGGCGAATTCACACTTCAGCGTCAACGATTCCCCGGATTCAGGCTGAACGACGAGGTTGTGGGCATCCTTGAAGCGAGCTGTTCCCCGTATCTGATTTACTTTCCGCATACGCGTGAGCTGCCCCAACCCCGAAGTGAGCCCGGTGACCACCTCCTCTTTCCACCCTCGAAGGCGGTCCAAGTCGATGGTGGGAGGCTCGAAGGTGAGCCCCCAATCTGCGGCATCTCGGCTGGTCTGGAGGACCTCGGCGACATGCAGGAGCGCTTTGGAGGGGATGCAACCTCGATACAGGCAGACACCCCCCGGATTGGCTTCCGGGTCAATGAGGGTGGTCTTCAATCCGAGGTCTGCGCAGCGGAAGGCGGCAGCGTAGCCGGCGGGTCCTGCTCCGATGACGGCGACTTTCGTTTCTTGAGTGGGTTCGCTCATGACCCCGCCCCCTGATCGATGACCAATCGCAGCGGCTCTTCCAGAGCCTGAGCAATCCAACGCAAAAATCGAGAAGCATCTGCCCCATCGATGACGCGATGGTCATAGGATACCGACAGAGGGAGAATGAAACGCCCTGTTATCTCCCCCTTGTCAAAGACCGGAGTCATTTCGGCTTTTCCCAGTCCAAGGACCGCCACTGCAGGCCACACCACGATGGGACTGAACCACGTTGTGCCCAAACCGCCGAGGTTGGAGACGCTGAAGTTTTGTCCCTGCATGTCTGCGTGGGTTAGCCTCCGATTCCTGGCCTTCTCTGCAAGGTCGGCTGCTTGCCGAGCAATGTCGGAAAGGGAGAGCCGTTCGGCATTCTTGATGACCGGGTTTACCAACCCCCGGTCGGTGTCCACAGCGAGGCCGATGTTGACGTACTTCTTGTAGACGATCTCCTGGTTATTGAGGTCCAGGCTGGAGTTGAATACGGGGAACCGGCGCAACGCCTGGGCGACCACCCGAATAGCAATGGCCGTGACGGTCAAATGCACCCCGTCGTCGGCCAGCTCTTCGTTGAGCTTGCGCCGTTGTTCCTCCAGTGCGGTGATGTCCGCCTTGTCCTGCTGGGTGACGTGTGGAATCCATCGCCACGAACGACTGGTGTGCTTTGTTGCAGCCCGTCGAAGTGCACTGAGCCCTTCTCGCTCTACTTCGCCGAATGCGCCAAAATCAGGCAACTCGGGGGTGTCGGCATCCGATGGCTCACTGCTCTTCCCCTCCTCGGCCGACGCAGACGCTTTTCCAGCCACGATAGCGCGAACGTAGGCAATGACGTCCTCTTTGGATATTCGGCCTTTGGAACCTGAGCCTTCAATGCGGTTGACATCAACTCCCAGCTCCCGAGCCAACCGTCGAACTGCCGGCCCGGCTGGAGCCACCTCGTGGGGAACGCCGTGTGGGGCTTCTAAGTCCTCCGCTTCCTTGGGAATGGCCGGTTCGGGGTTTTCTTTTGGGGCCGCGTCGTCCGGAACCTCCAAATACTCTTCGCTCTCCGCTTCTTGTTCCTCTTCTTCAGGGGTTGGGGGATCCGGCTCGTCCGTCTCGTCGGATTCATCGCCGTCACTCTCCAGTGTCAAGATAACCTGCCCCACTTCAATGATCTGATCCAGTTCCACCTTGATTTCCTTCACTGTACCGGCACTAGGCGACGGAATCTCCATGGCGGCCTTCTCGTTTTCCACCTCGACAATGGGTTGGTCCACCGAGACCGCGTCTCCGGGAGCGACTAGGATGTTGATCACCGTGGCACTGCTGACTCCTTCCCCCAGTTCGGGCACCCTCACTTCTCTAATCGCCATGGTCTCCTCCTCAGGAACGCGTTGGATTCGGCTTGTTCGGGTTGATTTCGAGAGTTTCCATGGCCGATAACAGAACTCCTTCGTCCACCTTTCCCGCCTGCCTCAGTGCCGACAGCGCTGCCAGAACAATGTGTCGATGGTCCACCTCGAAGAAGTCCCGAAGCGCTTCTCGAGTCTCCGACCGGCCAAAGCCGTCTGTGCCCAGCCCAATAAAGGGAACATCCACCCATTGAGCCACCGAGTAGGGCAGCATTTTGACGTAGTCCGAAGCGGCGACGACGGCGTCTGCGTTGGATCGGATACTCTGCGAGATGTATGGGATTCGTGGCTTCTTCCCCGGGTTGAAGCGATTCCAGCGCTCGGCGTCGAGGGCCTCGGTGTGCAGCTGTTTGTAGCTGGTTACGCTGTAGACGTCGGCGGCCACTTCGTACTCCTCTTCCAGGAGCTTCGCTGCTTTTCGAACCTCGTTGAGAATGGCACCACTTCCCAACAACTGAATGCGTCTTTGGAGCCTCTGGTCCTGTGAGGGGGACAGGCAGTACATGCCGCGTAGGATCTGGTCTTCGACGTTGTCCGGCATGGGGGGCATCTCGTACGATTCGTTGCCCACGGTGATGTAGTAGATGAGGGCCTCGTCTTCGACGAACATGCGCCGCATGCCGTCCCGCACGATGACCGCCAGTTCGTAGGCATAAGCCGGGTCGTAGGCGATGATCCTGGGGTTTGGAAAGGCGAGGAGGTGGCTGTGTCCGTCCTGGTGCTGCAATCCCTCTCCAGCGAGGGTTGTGCGGCCTGATGTAGCACCGATGAGAAACCCTTTGGTGCGCATGTCCCCTGCGGCCCAAATGAGGTCACCGATGCGCTGGAATCCAAACATCGAGTAAAAGAAGAAGAAGGGAATCATCTGCAGGCCCAGGGAACTGTACGCCGTCCCGGCTGCGATGAAGGACGACATGGCGCCGGCCTCGGTGATTCCCTCTTCCAGGATCTGTCCGGTCGTCTGTTCGTTGTAGGAAAGCAAGGTGTCTGCGTCCACCGGCTCGTATTTCTGCCCGACGTGGGAGTATATCCCGACGCTTCGAAAGAGGGTTTCCATACCGAAGGTTCGGGCTTCGTCGGGAACAATTGGCACCACCTGCTTGCCCAACGTCTCGTCTTTCAGCAGGAAAGACAAAAGGCGAACCATCGCCAGGGTTGTGGCGGCGTCCCGGTTCTGCATCGTGCTCAGGAGACGCTCGAAGGGCGCATCGGGGATCTTTTCAAGGAGGGGCGCTTTTTCAGAACGAGCGGGTAAGTAGCCGCCCAACTCCTCTCGACGCTCCTTCAAGTAGCGAATCTCCGGGCTGACCTCCGACGGCCGGTGGAAGGGGACGTCGTTGATTTCGTCGTCAGAAATGGGAATGGCGAAACGGGAGCGAAACTCTTTTAGTTCGGCCTCATTGAGTTGCTTCTGCTTGTGGGTGATGTTCTTCCCTTCCCCGGCCTCTCCCAAACCGTATCCTTTCACCGTCATGGCCAAGATCACGGACGGTCGCCCCTGCTCTCGCACCGCCCGGTCATAGGCAGCGTAGACCTTTTCTGGATCGTGTCCCCC
>CALFHQ010000044.1 GCA_937876385.1 uncultured Pseudomonadota bacterium | reverse complement strand
CTTGACGAAGCGGGGACGTTGTACCTTCCCTCGACCCTGGTGAATTTCCCCAACACCGTCTCCATTGACGGTGGATATGGGCAAGATGGTGCTCGCACGGATACTGAGGCATCCAACGCCCCCTACAACGTGGGTTTTGGGATGCACTATGCGTTCTCCGACAACTCGGTGATTGCGTTGTACGGCTCGAGCCTGAGTCGATACGTGGGCGACCCCATGATGACTCGAGCTTTCCTCTGGACGGAAGCGGCGGATGTGTCCTTTGCGGACAAGGAGGGGGACAATGCGATGCACAACGCCGACCATCGCGGCACCCTCATCTATGCCCACCGGTTGGGCTCGCTGCGTCTGGGCGGGTTGTTGTCGTGGTGGGGAGATCAGTTTGAAATCTCCAAACCATCGACCCAGAAGGTCGTCAAGGGGGGCTCCACCATCATGGGTTCTCTGGGACTGGGGGTGGATTTCAAGAAGGGCAGCAGCGTCGACATGGCGGTGCGTTTCCACTTCGGTTCCTTTGACGACGACGTGAGCACCGGCTCCACCACGGCGACTCGGATGAAGAGTGACACGGATTGGGGCGTGGGTGTGCTTGCCCGGGGAATCATTGCGCTGACTAGCGGGGACAAGTTGGTTCCGTACCTGGACTTCTCCACGGGAGGTAGCGGAGTGAAGTGGAACACGGCGGATGCCACAGCACCCGATGCCACTTACTCGAACTTCGGCATCACGGCGGGGACGGATCTGGTGTTGCAGCCGTTGGAAGACGTGTTCATCCAGCCTGGAATCGGTCTGGCCTATCGGATCGTGAAGATCGAGGAGCGAGGGGAGACCACGGTGGACAACTCCGATTTGCTCCTTCCGTTCTTTGGCGTCTCCGTTGATGCCAGAATCGCCTCATGGTTTACGGTTCGAACTGGGGTGCGACAGACGGTAGTGTTCCACAACATGGCAAACGGGAAGACGAGCGATGCGCTGACGGAGTTCAACCTTGGATTTGGGATGAACTTCGGGCAGTTCTCCATGGACATGATGCTGAATCCAGCCTTCCTGTTGGATGGTCCCAGCATTCTGTCGGGGAAGGAGTTGGATGACGGCTTCGCCATGCAGGCGGGGTTGAAGTACATCTGGTAGGAAGGCGTCACAGCCCACTTTCTCACGTTATCAATGCCACCTGAATATCCATCACATTTGTGCCGGTTGGGCCGATGACAATGAGATCATCCAACGCCTTGAAGAAGGTGTGGGAGTCGTTGTTTTCCAGGGATCGTTTTGAATCGAGCCCGGCTTCCTGGCCCCTCTGGATTGTGTCGCCAAAAGCGATGGCTCCGGCCGCTGTTGTGGGACCGTCAATTCCGTCGGTTCCAGCGCTCAAGAACGCCACCCCCTCCAGTCCAGCCAGACGAGGCGCTGCGGCAAGTGCAAGTTCTTGGTTTCGTCCGCCGACACCGGCACCGGTCACTCGGACGGTGGTCTCGCCGCCGGCTAGGAGACAGAAGGGGCCTTCGGCTTTGACCCGGTCACAAAACCGCAGGGCCACATCTGCCAGAAGTTGTCCGGCCTTTCGGCTGCTTCCCTGAATGGCGGAGGAGTAGATAGTGGGTTGGAAGCCCAGTTCGGTGGCCTTGTCCACGCAGGCGTTGAGGCTGATTCGGTTGTTTCCGACGATGAGGGTGTGGGCGCGTTCGAAGATGGAGTCACCGGGGTCGGGTGTTTCGTCGGCCCAACCAGCGCATCCAGCCCGAATTCGCTCCCGAACGGAGCTTGGGACCCCTTTCCACAGGTGATATCTCTTGAGGACATTGAGGGCCTTCTGGAAGGATGTCGGGTCGGCCACAGTGGGTCCCGAGGCGATGGTTCCCGGGGCGTCTCCAACGACGTCTGAGATAACCAGGGAGAGGACGGTGGCCGGTTGTGCCCAGCGAACCAGTTGTCCCCCCTTGATCTGCGAGAGGTGTTTCCTGACGGTGTTCATTTCCAGAATGGAAGCTCCCGCCGTCCACAGAAGTCTGGTGACCTCCATCGTGTCGGCCAAAGAGATGCCGCTGGCAGGATAGGGAAGGAGCGCTGAGGCGCCGCCGGAGAGGAGGCAGATGACCAGGTCGTCTTCCTTCAGGTTGTTGATTCGCGCCACGAGTCCCCGTGCTGCCAATTGCCCTCGAGCATCCGGAATGGGGTGTGAGGCTTGCACAACCTGGCAGCGGAGGTTCGGGTGGGCGTATTGCCCATCGGGGATCACCACAACGCCGTCAAAGGGTCGGCCGGAGAGTTTCGGTTCGAGGGCCGCACACATGGTTGCCCCGGCTTTTCCAGCGGAGAGAATGGTGATTCGCTTGAATCGGTTGAGGTCGATGCGAACGATTTCCCCCGAGACTCCGGCTGCTGACAGTTCGCCGTCGGGTGAGATCTTGACGGTTCTCTCGAGGAGATTTGTGGGGTCGACGGCTTCCACACCGGCCAGGAATATGCGGGTGGCCAGTTTTTTCAGTGTGTGCCGGTCCCTCATCATCGACTGCTTGCTCCCACTCCGAGGTCT
>CALFHQ010000043.1 GCA_937876385.1 uncultured Pseudomonadota bacterium | reverse complement strand
AGGCGGGGTTCTTGAAGCACTCAAGGATGGAGTTCTTCAGATTCAGGGTGGAGGGCTTTCCTTCCGCCAGCTTCTTCTCTGTGACTTTCGAGATGGAGAGGAAGAACCCCAATCCACCAATGACGGCCAGCACGATTGCGGTGAACTTGAACCCGTCGGCTATGAAGACGGGACCCATCTGGACCCCCCCCTTGAGAAGGTCAATAACGGGGGGAACGGCGAGGGAAGCGACGAGGATTGCTCCCGCTTCGAAGTAGGCCATGGTCACCGTGAGACTCACTCGCTCATCGGGGACTGTGCTCAATTCCGGCATCAACGCCAGGTACGGCGCCACAACGTAGGTGAAGAAGAACCAGGTTCCACTCAAAGTGACAGCAAGCCAAACGACGTTCCAGATGGATTGTCCGTGAACCGGTGGGAACCAGACCAGGATGGCGAAGGCCATGAGGGGAATGGTTCCTCGACGAATGAAGGGAACGCGGCGCCCTTTCGGGTTGGTGCTGCGGTCGCTCCAGAACGCAACCAGCGGGTTGGTGATGGCATCCACGGCAGAGCCGAGGAGTCTGGCCAGACCGACGGCGAGACCGATCCCTAAGAACACCATCCCTTCGTCCACGGCGTTTGGCGGCGGCGAGTAGAAGTAAAGAAGCCAGGCCATGACCGTCGCAGTGATAATTGCCGAGGAGAACATCCCAACGCTGTAGCTGAGTCGTTGTCCCCGTGTCAGTTGCCAGTTCTTCTGGGCCATGAGATGTGGTTCTCCTTTGTCAGTCAACGATTCAGGCAGGGTGCTCCGGTCACTCCGGCAGCTCCTGGAGAAGGGCTTTCACGTTGTCCACCATTTCCGCGGCCATGTGGGGTCCCAACGACATGGTGGTTTCGTATTTGTACTCTTTTACGGAGAAGAAATCCGCCGGGATGATATAGCCGACTTCGTCCATCCCCAGGGCAAAGATCATGCGATGCCCCTCTCCCAACGCTTCGTACAAAGAGTGCCCCACCTCCGGGCAGGGCTCCCCTGGAATGGTCGCAAAGCGGAAGGAACCGATGGCTCCCAGCACCATCTCGGATTCGACGTGATTGTCCGTGAAGTCTCGGTTGAAGATCTTCAACTTGCGGGCGAGATTGAAGCGGCCGTTGGTGTTGAGCATGGACAGTCTTTTGTGGGCCACTCGAATGGGTCCAGAGAGGGTTTCGGCTCGGGAGATCTGCTTGAACACATGCTCGGCCAGCTCCCGACCCATTTGACTGATGTACTGTTCCCGCTCCTCCAATGTCGCTTTCGGGTTCACATTGGGGGTCAGCATGGCCCCCAGAGGACCGCTGAAAAAGAGGGGGGTCTCCACCCCGAGCTCCTTCAGGTGCTCCCGATAACACGCCGGATAATCGGGGCTGACTTGATGATTTTTCTCCCACAACGTCTCTGGATGGGCCGCAAAGTTCAAGAGAACAACATCGGGAGAGTCCTGCTGACTGGCGATGAGAGCCACTCCGCGAGGATAGGCGCCCCCCCCCTCCCGGTCGTTTCGAACGAGATGTTCGGGGGTGTCAAAGGTGGCCACGGACAGGGACGCCGGCACCGACTCCTTGATGGCCTGGTGCACCCCCTGCACGACCTTGTGAACCACCATGTCGATGTATTCGGGGTCTACACCGCTCTTCACAGGGAGGAACCCCAGCAACGCCTTTCCCCACAAGCCCATGGTATCAGGGCCAGAGTGAGTGTGAGTGGAAGCCACCACAATTCGATCCGCCGGGATGACCCCCTCAAGCTTCTTCTTGATCCGTTGAACGAAGGGGTTCATGAACCCGATGAGGTCCAACGTAATCAAAGCCAACAATCCCCCCTCCTCATCCTTTACCACCATTACACCGGCGGTGAGGGGGTGGAGCACGGAACGGGCCTTTCGATTGGGAGCGAAACCGGCGAGATAAACGGGCTTGTCGAGGGACGGTGTAATGTCCACCGTGGCGGCCCCGATCTGGTATATGCCTGCACTACTCATTTGGACACCTCACTCTGGCTTGTCTACTATGAAATGTCCAACAGTGTCAAGCATTGCATCTCGGCATTTCATGCGGGTTTTCTTGACTTTGATCGAGATAGAATCGATGGGTGAATTTTACCAATGAATCCTTGACACAAACTGACGCGGCATGCTGTAATTCCGCGACAGTGACGTGGGGAGCGGGCACTACGTTTGCCCTTCCAGCTTTGGTGTGCGCCAAAGTCCGGTGCGGGGAAGGAAACAAGTTCCTGACAATATGATCAACTCAGGGGGAGAGAAACAATGAGAAGTGGCAGGTTGATGCTACTCGTTCTGGCGCTTAGCGTCTGGGGATGGGTCGGCTGCGAAAAGGTGGAATTAAGTGAGCTGCAACCTCCCGACGGGTACGAAGCAGAGCAGGACTTGGTCCTGGACAATGTGACCCCCGATGTGGCTGTGGAAGATGGGGTGTTCATGCCCATTCCTCCGGGAGCCGTAGGTTCGGCCTGTGAAGC
Organism: uncultured Pseudomonadota bacterium; assembly: GCA_937876385.1. GTDB lineage: Bacteria > Myxococcota_A > UBA9042 > CAIXZC01 > CAIXZC01 > CALFHQ01. The sequence continues at coordinate 30 of CALFHQ010000043.1, read as the reverse complement.
CGACGACGACTGCAACGAAGGCTCCTGCTT
>CALFHQ010000042.1 GCA_937876385.1 uncultured Pseudomonadota bacterium | reverse complement strand
GAAAGATCGCTCAAAACGGCAGCAGTGAGAAATTCGACCAGATGGAACTGCTCATTGAGAAGCAGCGCCACCAGAAGGACGACCCCGAAGCGCTGGTGCGAACGGATCTTGAACTCCTCTATTTCTTTGTCGACGCGGGGGACAGCCTGGCGTTTCGATGGTTGTTTAACACCTTCGCCAAGGTTTATGGGGAGGCAGCGTTCCAGTTCCCTTCCCTTATCGTCTTCACGCCGGAATATCCCGAACCGCTGCAGGACATCGTCGACGCAGCCCGAAAGGGCGATGCCAAGGAAGCCATGGCGCTGATGCTGGCACACCTTGAGGACAGCGACGACCTTATCCTCGGGGCCATCAAGAACCTTCGAGACATGTTGGACTGACACGATGAGAACAATCTTCCTGGGGCTCCTGGGGTTCCTTCTCCTCCTCCCCCGAATCGGCCTCACCCAGTCCCATCTGGACGAAGCAAGACTTCCTTATCAATTGGTGGTTCCCGGAATGGGGTTGGCAGACGGAATGCCGGCCCTCCTTTGGGATTCCAATCCGGCGTCCCAGGCAGAGTTGCCCGGCAGCGAGTTGTGGGTTCTGGCCGGAAACACAGTGCAAGGAGGGGGACTCGGATGGGGGATGGGACCGTTGAAATTGGGGTTCGCAGTGGAGCGGTTGAGTCCTGTGCGGGAGATGATTCCCGGGGACAAGAGCGACAACTGGCGAACGGGGCTCAACCTCTCCTTGCGGATCACCCCGAAGTTTCTCGTCGGCTTCTTGTGGAATCGCACCTGGGGAAATGCCCTGCTGGATGGTCGCAATCCGTTGGCGTTGGGCGTTGCTGTGAGACCCTGGCGTTGGTTGGGCGTGGGCCTTGCGGCCTACAACCTGTCCCGGGAGCGATTCTGGTCCCAGACCCGAATTCACTTCGGCGTTGGAGTGGCCGTTCGACCTGGCATTGATTGGTTGACCGTGGAGGGAACCGCCCGCTTCGACGAGACCGCGGGCTACCTCGACCCCGGATTGAATCTTCAAGTGGAAATCGTTCCCGGAATTCGCCTGGGCGCATCCTCCCGAATGCGGAAGGTGGACGGTCAGTGGGAATTCTCCGCCGGCGGGCTGCTCACGGTGTCCGCCGGACCCACCGACGTCTTGGCCGGTATGGAGATGGGGCCGGATTCCAAAGCCATCTACATGGGTGCTGCCAGGTTGCGAACCCTGCCCGAGGAATCGGTCATTCGAGCCAGGCATTACACGGTCTGGATGCCACTTGCAGGAGCAGCGGAGAATCGTCGCTATCCTCTCTTTGGCACTCCCAGACGGGCGTTCTTGGACGAAAGAAAACGGCTTGAGGAGCTGGCCGCAGACGGCGATGTGGACACCGTTGTTCTGGAAATTCGGCCCATTCAGGCCGGTTGGGCACAAACTCAGGAACTTGCCTCCTCCATCGCTCAAATGCGAAAACACGGCAAGAAGGTCATCGCCTACCTCGTTACCGGAGGGAACCGGGAGTACTACCTCGCCTCCCAGGCCGACGAAATTTACATGACGCCGGGAGGGCCGCTGTTCCTCATCGGAATTCACTCGAAGCTGACATTCTACAAGGATTTGCTGGATTTCCTGGGCGTCAAGGGGGAGTTCGTTCGAGTCGGCAAGTACAAGTCCATGCCGGAGGGATTCATGCGCAATGAGCCCACCCCGGAGTACGAGGAAGCTCACAACGCAATGTTGGATGACTACTATGGACAGCTTGTTTCCGGGATAGCCCAGGGGCGGAAGGTACAGCCGGAAACCGTGAAGGGTTGGATAGACGCTGGACCCTACACCCCCAACAAGGCCAAAGCAGCCGGTCTGCTGGACGGCGTGTTGACGGCCCAGGAGTTCCGGAAAATGCTGGCGAAGAAGGGAGTGGACCCACGCCGCACTGCCCGAACCTATCCCTACCGGAAGGTGCGAGAGGAGAAGTGGGTGGAGTCGCCGCTGTTGGGCGTTCTGGTCATCAACGGGATGATTGCAGACGGAAGCAGCTTCACGGTTCCCCTTGTGGGCACCAAAGTAGTCGGCGCTGACACAGTGATTGAAGCCATCGACCGGCTCAAGAACGACTCTTCTATTCGGGGAGTGCTGCTGCGCATCGACTCCCCGGGAGGTTCTTCCCTGGGGTCGGAGCTTATCAATCGAGCCCTTGATGAACTGGCTGCAAAGAAGCCGCTGGTGGTGTCCATGGGCAACATGGCCGCCTCGGGGGGCTATTACGTAGCGGTGGAGGGCCGTCGAATCTTCGCATCCCCCGGGACTGCCACCGGCTCCATCGGGATCTACGCGGCTCGGGTTTCTCTGGAAGGACTCTACGACAAGCTGAAGCTTCACCGTTTCCACTTCAAACGGGGTGAGAACGCCGACATCATGGACATGGACGGGACCTTGACACCGGAGCGTAAGGCCCTGGTGATGGAACGGCTCCAGGAGTTCTACGACCTGTTTTTGAAGCGAGTAGACGAAGGAAGAGCACTCTCTCTGGCAGAGGTTGCAGCGGTGGCGCAGGGGCGTGTCTGGAGTGGACAGAGAGCCCTTAAGAAGGGGCTGGTGGATGAAAGGGGAGGGGTCTGGGAAGCGTACCAGTTCCTTCGCCGGGAAGCAGGCATCGCTCCCTTTGAGAAGGTGAATTTGGTGTACTATCCCCGGTCCGGCTTCGGGGCGAGGCTCCAGATGGCTCTTACCGGTACTGGCGCTGGTGAACCGACCCTTTTGGATGGAGAGTGGATGGCTCGCTTGCGCGCCTTCGCACAGGAATTCGTTTGGGCTCTCGACCCGTGGCTGGTAGACTTCAGCGTGCTTTGAACCTCCGAGGAGACAAGATGAGAACAACCTTCTGGATTGTGTTCCTGGTGCTGCTGACTGCCACTGCATGCAGTACGAGTTCCGATGATGGGAAGGGGGATGTGAACTTCGCCGACCAGACGATTGTGCCCCTGGACCAGTACTCCCCAAACGGCGATGCCGTGGATCTGGTTGAGGACGAAGGGTCACCGGACACCGTTGTCCCCGACGAGATGGCGCTGGATCTCGTGGAAGTCGAAGAAGTCGAAGCGGACCTTTGCCAGCCCGATTGTGTGGACCGTGAGTGCGGTCCTGACGGCTGTGGAAGCGAATGCGGAAGCTGCATCGTCGGAACCATCTGCTTGGATGAAGGGGTGTGTGTTCCTCCGCCGAAGGTGCCGGTGACCGGCGACCTCGTCATTACCGAGATGCTGATCAATCCCAAGGCTGTGGATGATACCGACGGGGAGTGGTTTGAAATTCGGAACACCACCGGAGAATCCGTGAGCCTCGAAGGGGTTTCTTTGAGGGATGACGGCGGAGACTTCTTTTCTGTGGACAAGACCATACAGATTGGCCCGAACAAGCACTTCGTCTTTGGACGGCACATTGAGAAGTCCCTCAATGGAGGAGCGAAAGTCCACCTGGCCGTGGAGAACTTCGACCTCTCCAATACCTCCGACGAAATCATCTTGCAGTACAACGGCGTAGAACTCGATCGAGTGGCATGGGACGAGTCGTGGACCATTCCCGATGGAGCTTCCCTCGCTCTGGCGCCGGAATACCAGAATATCCTCGACAACAATGACAAGGAAAACTGGTGTGCCAGCACGCTCCCCATCTACGACCCGGCCGGTGACCTCGGAACCCCTGGGACAATCAATCCCGATTGTGCGGGGGAGGTCTGTGTCCCGGCGTGCGACGGAAAGGAATGTGGAGCGGACGGGTGTGGCGGCTCTTGCGGTGCTTGCCCGATGACAAAACAGTGCATTGCCGGCCTGTGCGTCTCCGGAGGGGAGCTTCCTGGAGTGGGTGACGTCATTGTGAACGAGTTCATGTTCAACCCGAAGTCCTCACAGGACACCAACGGCGAATACATCGAGATATGGAATACCACGCCGAAGGACTTGCTCCTGGCCAACATGATTGTCCGGGACAATGACGGCGATGCCTTCACCATTCAAGGATCGTTGGTTTTGGGAGCGTACGGGTATCTCGTTTTGGGGCGAAATGCGGACCCGGAGATGAACGGCGGCGTGGAAGTGGATTACGTCTATTCGGGATTCACCATGGCCAACAACGGCGACGAGATTATCCTGGAACTGGATGGCACGGTGATCGATTCTGTGGCCTACGTCCTCGACCTTTGGCCCCTTCCGGAGGGCAAGGCGCTGGTCCTCGATCCCTGGGTCGCTGATTGGGAATTGAACGACGACCCCATGGCCTGGTGTCCCGCTACAGTGCTCCTCCCCATGGGGGACTTTGGAAGCCCGGGGGCTGAGAACGAAGAGTGTCCGATGCTCTAGGCCGTCTTGAACCGCCTTTCGTCAGTTGC
>CALFHQ010000041.1 GCA_937876385.1 uncultured Pseudomonadota bacterium | reverse complement strand
CGCCTGGTTCTCGCTTCAAATATCGGAAGGGCCGCACAGGCTATGGAATCCGGTGAATTGGATTCGTTTTCCTGGGGTAGCGGAGAACCTATGGACATGGATAGCGGTGGTGATTGTCCCCGGCAGGTTCTGACCGAGGAAGAGGAGGAAAGGCTGGACGAACTCCGGAAAGAGAAATCGGAAATCAATGAACGTCTGCGGGAACTCGACAGGGATGACAACGAAGAAGAGATGAGGCTCATGCAGAAGCTGGGCGACCTTGAAGCTGCATTGCACGACCTTGGTTTGCCGCTGTGGCCATATTTGTCACAGAAAGACATTTAATTACCATCTAAACCACCTTTGTTAAGTGCTGGCGCATTGCGTCGCTGTTTGGTTTGTTGCCAAGGTAGCCATGTATGGAAGGGAAAATCGAACTTGCAGACAAAACAACAAGGGGTGGCTTCTGGAAAAATCTCTGAAAGGGGTGGCGGTCCGAAACCACACGGTTCCGGACCGGTTGTGGTCCGGGGTTGTGATCCGGGATTACACTGGAGTTCCTGCGTCGTCCCGGCAGGGGGCTTTTGATCCGGCCTCATCAGTTTCGGCGAGGCGTCGCCGGAGGGTGCCTCTTGGGACACCGAGCATCTCGGAGACTTGCCGAACGCTGTGGCCCTGCTCGAGCAGGATCTGGGCAGCCCGGAGGTCAAGTTCTCGCCGGGGACGGCCACAGTGCTTCCCTGCTGCCTGAGCCCTGGCGACTCCGGCCTTCACCCGTTCGACGGTCAGACTGCGCTCGAACTCTGCCACCGCAGCCAGGAACGTAAAGACCATCTTCCCCGTGGCTGTGCTCGTGTCCACGGACTCCCGGAGAGAGACGAAGTCCACACCGAGGTGGCGGAACTCCTCCAGGGCCCGGAGGAGATGGGTCGTGCTCCGGGCAAATCTGTCGAATCGCCAGACTACGACGAGATCGATCCTCCCGGTCCGAGCCTCCATCATCATCTTGTTCAGGGCAGGCCTGCTGTCCTTCGAGCCGGACACTCCCTCATCCACGAATTCACACACGACTTTCCACCGTCGCTGTTGAGCGACCCGCCGCAACTCCTCCAACTGTAGACCTACATCCTGTCCGTGCCCTGATGTGCTGACGCGCGCGTAGAGTGCAGCCCTTACATGCTTGTGATTCATCATCACCTCCCACCAGTCATCTACGCTGCAGAAGGTTGTAATGATCCAGGGTTTGCACCCAACCCCAATTTCACCACAGCGGCAGGAACCGATTGAAAAACCGGCGGGGGCCCCGTGCGATCCCCGAGAAGCCATATCCATCCCAGATGGAAAACTCCACACCGAAATTGGTAAACGCCTCGCCCATCCCGGAAGGTCTCCGGGCGGTAGGCCTAATACATGTGCAGCGTCCGAGTCCGGCAAGGAACGGAGCCAGACCTCGGTGGGTGTAACTGCTCAGCTGTCCGAGGAGCTGGATGTCATGCGCCCCCTGTCCGTCAAGTGCCTGGAGGCGCAGGAGGAGGGGCATGAACCCCCTTGATCCGGTCTGTGGAGAACTTTTTTTACTCCATCCTCGACACGAGCATCGGTGATTAATCTCAAATCATTCACGTAGGTTGTGTCTGTCTGAGCCTGGGTCAGGCGGTTGTCTTTCCCAGGCGGCCCCAACTTTTTTCAAATCCACCCGCCTGACCTGGATTCGCCTCGGAGTAGCCGAAGAGAGTCCGCTGCTCCGGTCCTCTCGGGCTCACCCCTCGCTGCTCGGATCGAGCCCCCGAGGGTCCGGAAATGAGGACCTGGAAAGAGACAGACATATGGAGAAGAAGGAACGGAACCCGCGTGAGAAGGTGGACACGCAGAAGATTCCCATCGAGAAGATCCAGCACAAGTCGGAGTTCAAGACGAGGGGCATCGACAGGGAGTATGTCGATCAGCTTGCCGAAAGCCCCGATCCCGCCATGGGGGCGATCATTGTCGATGAGCAGTTCAACCTTGTTGACGGCGCCCACCGGATCGAGGCTGAGAAGAAGAGGGGGGCGAAGGAGATCACGTCCGATGTCTATCGCTACTCGACGGAGTTGGAGGCGTTCGTCCACGCCATTGAACTGAACGCCAGGCATGGGCGGAGGTACTCCAAGGACGAGCAGAAGAGGCTGGCGATTCGGCTTCAGGAGAAGAGCGTCTCAGTGTCGAGGATCGCCGAGTATCTCGGTGTCAGCGATCGTACCGTCTCCCGCCACACGAAGTCGATTCGGGATGAGAGCAAGGCTGAGTTGGAACGGCAGGTGCAGGAGCGTGGGAAGGACGGACGGTCCCAGCATGAGATCGCCGACGAACTCGGGGTGACTCGGAAGCGGGTGCGGACGGCCATGGGCCCCAACGGACAGATGTCCGAAAAGGCCAACATCGCAGAGTGTGGCCTGGCCGAGTGCTCCAACACGGGGGCCGACACCGACACTGCAAATCGAACGGATTGGACGAGTACCTTGCGGGTGGGGAATTCCAAGGTTCGTCTGAAGTACGGCATCGACGTGCTCGACGGTCTTCGCCGGCTGGATGACTGCTCCGTGCATTGCGTCGTCACCTCTCCGCCTTACTGGAGTCAGCGGCTCTATCCGTCGGGACGTTGGGAGGGAGGTGACCAGGACTGCAAGCACCGGGCCGATGCTGGTGTGAGCGTGACCGGGACCCCGGTGACTGCTACGCGGACCTGCGTCAACTGTGGGGCGATGCACGTTGATGAGCAGATCGGTCTGGAGGAGACCCCGGAGTTGTACGTGAAGCGGCTGGTGGACGTGTTTCGGGAGGTTCGCCGTGTTCTCCGCGACGATGGGAGCCTCTGGCTGAACCTCGGTGACGCCAGCGTTGGGGAGAACTGCTCCAGCAAGGGGCGCAGGCTGAACAACCCCGCAGGTGAGGAGCAGCTGGACCCGAAGACGTCGCCGAAGACGCTCTGGAAGGGGCTGCCGCCGGGGAACCTCATCGGGCTCCCCTGGAAGGTGGCGTTCGCTCTCCAGGAAGACGGATGGGTTCTTCGGGCTGATGTCATCTGGAGCAAGACCAACCCGCTTCCCCATCCCTTCAAGTCCAGGCCGATCCCGTCTCATGAGCATCTGTTTATCCTCACGAAGGGGATGAACTACTACTACGATGAGATTGCCTGTGCGGAGCCGGCGAAGAAGGGCGTGAACGGGCGTGATTTCAAGCTCGCCCGAGATGTCTGGCGCTTTCCTGTTTGCTCAGCGCGGGAGGAGCACGACGCCATGATGACCGACGAACTTGCGTTGTGTGCTGTTCTCTCGGGAACGAGCAGCCAGGGGGCCTGTACCGTTTGTGGTGTGCCGTGGAAGCGAACGGCCATGCCGACCTCCCGTGAGGCTGTCAAGAGTCACAACCCGGCACAGTGGGATGCGGGGTGCAGGTGCGTTGCTGACACTGTTCCCTGCGTTGTGCTCGATCCGTTCTCCGGGAGCGGTACGACGGGGAGGGCAGCGGTGCATCACGGGCGGGATTTCATCGGCATCGACCTTTGCAGCAAGTACGAGGACATGGCCGTTAAGCGGATCAAGGCGCCGTTCATGGAGCCGCCCTTGGCCAAGCCGCCGCAGGCCCCGTCCATGAAGAAGCAGCACAACAAGGCCGAGAGGGGCCTCTTCGACCAGGCCTAAGCAACGAGGTTCGTTTCCACCGGGGTTGACTCCGGTGATGCACTGAAAACTGGGAACTGTTGACCGAGCTCGTCCTCAAACGCCTGCCTTTGGGTAGGAAGCCCCTACTGGGTGCGAGTTCCCGGCGATCTGGGCCATACAGATCGTCGGGAATGACTCTGCTCCATACGGTCATGGC
>CALFHQ010000040.1 GCA_937876385.1 uncultured Pseudomonadota bacterium | reverse complement strand
GCGACGCCTGTGATGACGACCAGGATGGGGACGGCATCACAAACGACTTAGACAACTGCCCCGAAACCCCCAATGCCGACCAGTTGAATTCCGACGACAACCCCCTGGGAGACGCGTGCCAGGACTCCGACGGGGACGGCGTAGCGGATGTCTTCGACTGCGTTCCGGACAATGGGCTCATCTATCAGGACTCTTTGGAATGGTGCGACGGTTTGGACAACGACTGCGATACCCTTGTCGACGAAGAAGCAGAGGATTGCTCTTTCTACTTTGTTGATAACGATGGTGACGGCGTAGGAGTCAGCAGCCCGGTAGCCTGCCTCTGCGAGCCTGCCCCCCCCTTCTCTGCGGTAGAGTCCGGCGATTGCGACGATGCCAACAGCCAGGTGGCGCCAGGGCTGCCCGAGTTGTGCAACGGCTTGGACGAAAACTGCAACGGTCTGGTGGACGAAGGCTGGCCGGATTTGAACTCCGATGGCCAGGCAGACTGCATCGACCCCGATGACGACGGCGACACAATACCAGACGCCGACGACAACTGTCCCCTCATCTCAAACCCGGCTCAGGAGGACCTGGACATCGACGGGTTGGGGGATCCTTGCGACGATGACGACGATGACGACTCCGTCTTGGATGTCGAGGACAACTGCCCGGGGTACCACAATCCCTATCAGGAAGATGCAGACGACGATGGAATGGGCAATCCCTGTGACCCCGATGACGACAACGACACCGTGGTCGACCTTGAAGACAACTGCCCCATGGTTTCAAACGTGGACCAGGGGGACATTGACCAGGACGGTGAGGGAGATGCCTGCGACGACGACTGGGACGGGGATGGTCTGACCAATGACGACGACAACTGCCCCGAACACAGCAACCCAACCCAACTCGATACCGATGGGGACGGTCTCGGCGACCCCTGTGACGACGACCTCGATGGCGATGGAGTCGTCAATGCCGTGGACAATTGCCCCACGGTGGAAAATTACGACCAGATAGACTCCGACTCCGATGGGTTGGGAGACGTCTGTGATCTTGACTCAGATGACGACGGAGACCCCGACGTAACGGACTGTCAGCCTCTCAATTCTGACGTGTCCTCTCTCACCCCCGAAGTCTGCGACGGCGTAGAGAACAACTGTGACGGCGTCATTGACGGCCCGGATTCTGTTGGCTGCAGTCCCTGGTATCGGGATCTGGACCACGATGGAGCCGGCGACCCTTCCAATTTCCGTTGCTTATGCGGACCATCTGCTCCCTACACGGTGAACACCACCGGGGATTGCGCCGATACAGACCCCGAAGTCTACGTCGGCGCTGAGGAAGGTTGCGACGGCAAGGACAACGATTGCGACTCGGTGGTTGACCCGGAAGGTGCTACGGGTTGTCGGATCTACTACCTGGACGCGGATTTGGACCTCTACGGAGTCGCCGGCGACTCACGTTGTCTGTGTGCGCCGGAGGGACTGTATCAGGCCCTCGTTGATGGGGACTGCAACGACGCCGTGAAAGAGGTGCGCCCTGATGCTCCCGAGGTCTGCGATGGATTGGACAACGACTGCGATTCCCTCGTGGATGTAGCTCAACTCCCCGATTCCGTTCTGTGCCCCTCGTCGGGACAGGAGGAGTCCCATTGCATCGACGGCGTCTGTGTCCTCACAAGCTGCGACGAGTACTGGTTCAACACAGACGGAGACGTTGAAAATGGCTGCGAATGCAACGACGTAGAGATAGGCAACGGCAATGATGTCTGCCAGAAGGCCGAGAACCTAGGCACCTACATGGATCTCGGGGCCGCACCAAGCCTCTGGTCCGGGAAGCTTCCTCGCATCGACGATGTGGATTGGTATTTCTTCCTGGCCGAGGACACGGCGGACAGTAATTGCGACACATTCCATGTATCGGTGAAACTCACCGCCAATCCCCAGGCCCAGTTTGTCTTCGACGTGCACAGCGGCGGGTGCGCCGCTTCCAATCAGATCTGCAGCGAAGTGGACGAGGAGTTCTCCTGGTACACCGACTTCTACGCAGCCCCCGGACCCAACCCTGGCGGAGAGTGCGGCTGTCGAGTCGCATCGGGGGACGTTTCTCCTACCGACGAAACGCATCATATTTGCACCAACAACAGTCAGATTTTCTACGTCAAGGTCTATCGTTTGGCAGGACTCCCCGCCTCTTGCGATGAGTACCAACTGGAGGTCTCCAACGGCTTCTATCACGCTCCGTGACTTTCGAAATGAACATCGGCGCCAAGCCTGGTCCAAATCGCACCTTGCTTGCTATCCACCCCCCCAAGAGGTATACTCCGAGATAATTGTAAGGGGGAGTCCTATGCTTTGGAGACGATACCGGAATCTGTTGGTTTGGACAGTGGCATTTTCTCTAGCGGTGGGCTTCTCGTCGTGCGGGCAGGATACCGTCGTCAGCTACGAAGACACCGGAAACGAAGACGGAAGGCCAGATGATTCCGTCGTCTTCAGCGACGCCGGAAACTCGGACGTTAAGGATCCAAACGGCGACGGGAAACTCGATATCCAGTATGACAATTGGGACGGCGTCAACCGGTACGAGATCATCCTCCTCCACGACACAACCAACCCCATTCAACTAACCGTCGGCTCCCACGTTCCCATTCAAGCCAAAGTCATCGATTATGAAAAAGCAGGCCCGGCGGCCATGTATCCGGTTCGCTTCACCCTCCTGGGAGCCAACCCCGAGTGTGGTCAGACTCCCCCTTGCGGCCGTTTCCTTGTGCTGGAGGGAACCACCGACGAGAACGGACTGGTGGCAGTAACCTTTGAAGCAGGCGACCAGGGAAATGTCCTTTACACCGCCGAACTCTCCGGGCAGCAGGCAGCACCTGTAACCACCGATATTCAAGTCAACGAACTCCCCGTGGGTGAGTTGAAAGTCCACTTCACCTACGACGGCGAAGTGAACATCCACACCATCAATGTGCGAGTCACCAAAGGGTTCAAGTCGTGCATGCAGTTTAGCGCCGTGGCCCCCTGGAACGACGATCTCGTGGGACAAAAGCAGGTGAGCGGCGTGGCATCCACCCCCACCTTTATGGACTTGCCCACCGAGGGTACCTATCAAGTCTGTGCGACGGCGTTGGGACCCACGGACCACCTCACGGCCGCCGGGTGTATCGACGCCATCCATCTCCTTCCAAAAGACGAGATGGGCACCACCGACGTGACCTTGAACTTGTACGTCCTGGCGCTGAATCCAGCGGGAACCTACGATACCGTCAACAACTTCGACTTTACAGGCGCCATCCCCGGTCAGGCCGGCGATATCATCAACCTCATCGTGGACATTTTCTACGACCCAGGTGCCGTGATTATCGACCTCGTCAAGGGGCTGGTCTCTCAATACATTGGCTCCTGGGTGACCGATCTGGCCTTCAGCCTGTTTGAAGATGCTCTGGGAGACCTCGTCACCGACTGGCTGCTCAACAACTCTCCTGGTTTCATCCAGGACTTCTTCGTCATCGGTCAAGACCTGGTCCAAATCGTCAAGAACCTGGAGATGACATCACAACTGAAGATATCGAAGTTGGGGTCTGACTACTCAATACAAGGGTTGCAGAACTGGCACGGGATTACCTTGTACTGGAAGCTGGGTTGCGGTGACCCCGGTGATCCAGGATACGACGAGTGTGGAGCCTTCCCCTTCTCCCTCATGGACCTGGACGACACGGACTTTCCAATGGACCTCATTTCGGGACATTTCACCGGAATGATCGCCAACTACGACCACCTCATCATCGACACCCACAAGATCGAGTTGAACTACGGGAAGTTGATCCTGTTCGTCATCAACGAACTGCTCCTCCCCGCTATCTCAAATTACAACAGCCTCACCGACCTCCTGTACTCTCTCATCGATTGCGCGGCCATCGCCGACGGGTTCCTGGGGGATATTCTCGGTGCCATTGGACTGGGCCAGCAGGAAGTGGAAAACTTCTGCAACCAGGCGGAAACCTTCGTCCTGGGACCTATTGAAGGTCTCATCGGTGGACTTTCCATCGATTCCAGGTTGCGAGTCCACGGAAAGTGTCGCATGCTGGACGAGAACGATGACTTGGTAGTGGACCGGCTCTTCGACGGAGAATGGTGGGGACACATCGAAATCGGCTCCGACGAAGGGGAAGAGTTTGAAGGAATCTTCGAGGCTGTGAAGGCCAGCTACCCCAACTGAGTAACCCTGGGAAATGTATTCAGATGTCACAGGTGGAAAAATCCATGGACCTTCGTGTCGTTGCCGTACTTCTTCTCCTGACAGGCGTTCTTGCCTGCGGGGAGAACTATCGAATCGAACCCCTGTTGTTGGACACACCGGCCACCGCCCGGCAGATTGTGGACGACTATTCAGACAACAAGGATATTCAGGCAGCGACGGTTCGCCTCAAGGCCTTCGTCCAGGCCGTCGACCAAGGCCAGTGCGGCCAAGCCTGGGGAATGCTCGCTTCTCGATACCAGAATCGCTTCGTCTCCGCCTCTGGTAGCCCTGCTGAAGCGCAGCAACTGTTCTGTCAGGGATACGTCTTGAAGGGGGATGCCCTCGTGGAAGGGAACTGGAAGGAGACTGTCCTCGGTCGAAATCCCCACTACCTCACCACTCCTCCCCCTGAGATGGAGATTGAGAAGCCCTCCGGGGCGCAACTATTCTATGTGATACAGAGGGATGGCTCCTATGTAGCCGTCCTCCTCGTGAAGGAAGCGGGCGAACGCAGAATCGAACCGTTCCTCTAGCCCGCCCGCCGACAATGTCGGTTCGTCGCGTCGGCTCAGGTTGACACGCTGGGTCGCTGCTCTATAATGAAACACTGCGTCATAGCGGGAGAATACACACATGATTATTGCGCAGGCTCACGGGAGTCGTCGGTTTGTTGGTTGCCTCGATCCGGGCACCGAATTGGCTGGCTCCATCATGGCAATATGCAACTCAAAGAAGATCGAGTGCGCCCACCTCGTGGGCTATGGATACATCGAGGACCCGGTGATCCAGCAGTACTCCCGGTCCGAGAAACGCTACCTTCCTGAAGCGAAGAACGAAGGTCTGTTTGCCGTGGCATCGCTCCAGGGGAGCCTCTCTGTGGGTGCCGACGGAAAACCCGACTTGACTCTCTTTGTCCAGGCATCAGCCTCGGGTAGAGGACGAAGCAAGGTGGTCGCAGGCAATCTCCTCAAAGCGCAAGTTCTCCAGGTGGAGTTCGTCATCATGACCCTGGACAATCTGGTCCTCCAACGCTGTGCAGACGAGGACACCGGCATCGATCAGTGGCTTCAACTTCTTCCCGCCGGCGGAGAAGAGGTGGATCTGCAACCCATGAGGGAACCCGATCTGGAACCGGAACAAGAGTACGATGAAGATTACAACGACCTCGCCGACGAAGACCTCAACCTCCGAGAGGGGGATTGGCTCTCTCACCCCCGATTGGGCATGTGCTACGTCATCACCTATGACGGCGAAGAGCGAGTCAAAGTGAAACTGAAGAGCGGCCGTATCGCTGAGCTGATGCTCACCATGTTCCGCCTCGCCGTCAGCGGCATGAAAGACGGAGGGAAGGTCTGGAAGGTGGAGATGAGAAAGAAGAACTGAAGACTGGCCCGAAGAACCAATCACAGAAGAAGGAGCGCAAGGAATGGAGATCAAAGGGAAAGTAGCCGTCGTAACTGGGGGCGCCAGCGGTATTGGTCTGGAGACGTGTCGAATGTTTGTGAAACTGGGAGCCAAAGTCGGTATCCTCGACTGGAACGATGACATGCTCCAAGCGGCCGTCAATGAGTTCGGAGAGCAGGCTGTTGGAGTCAAGACCAACGTCGCCGACGAAGACTCGGTGATCGCTGCCTTTGACAAAGTCGAAGAAGCCTTTGGTGGTGTTGATATCGCCATCCTTAACGCCGGAATTCTCCGAGACGGCCTTCTTATCAAAGTGGACCGGGAAACCGGAAAAGTGAAAGGACGCATGTCACTGGAACAGTGGCAGAACGTCATTGATGTCAACCTCACCGGCGTGTTCCTCACCGGCCGAGAAGCGGCAACTCGAATGATCAATGGCGGCAGAAAGGGAGTCCTGGTTCCCATCTCCTCCATCTCCCGAGTCGGCAACATGGGACAAAGCAATTACTCGGCGGCGAAGGCCGGCGTCTCCACATTGACTCGAGTCTGGGGGCGAGAACTCCCTCGGCATGGAATCCGAGTCGTGGGCGTGGCACCTGGGTTTGTCGCAACTCCCATGGTCATGAAAGACATGAAACCCGAGATGATGGAACGCTTCAAGAAAATGATCCCCATCGGACGACTCGGAGAGCCCTCTGAGATTGCCCACTCCATCCGTTTCGTCGTGGAAAATGACCTGATGTGCGGGGTGGTCGTGGAACCCTCCGGCGGAATGTCCCTGTAGCATTACTCCCCACTCCTCTAGAACTCCCTTTCTCAGCCGACATGAATTGACACGAAAGTCCCTTTCGCCTATCCTTTGGCGAACTTCGGAGGTGCACTGTGCCTACAGTTGAGACCCTGATCCTGGGGGCCGGGTTGGCCGGGCTTTCCACCAAGTGGTTTCTCCATTCAGAGAGCGCCATTTTGGACAAGGGAGACCGCCCGGGAGGCCTCGCCATTACGTATGAAGAGTCCGGGTATCGATTCGATATCACGGGGCATTGGCTTCATATGCGAGACGACGGGGTGAAGGAGTCCTTCGGTTCCCTCCTTGATATGAACTCCGTGATTCGCAAGAGCCAGATCTTTACCCACGAACGGCTCATCCCCTATCCGTTCCAATCGAACCTCCAGTTGCTCCCCGAAGACGTGAAGATTCGCTGCGTCATGGACGCCGTCGAGGCCCATGTCAGGCGAGAGAAGGGGGAGCCGGAGCCCACATCCTTTGGCGACTTCGTCCTCTACCACTTTGGAGAAGGGATAGCCCATGAGTTCATGTTTCCCTACAACAAGAAGTTGTGGGGGGTGGAACCCAACGAAATCTCTCACGACTGGACCCAGCGTTTCGTGCCCGTCCCCAACTTGAGACAGATTGTGGAAGGGGCGTTCACCGACAAGCACCTCAAAGATGGCTACAATGCCACCTTCTCGTACCCGCCTCAAGGGGGGATTGAGCGCTTCTCTGCCGCCATCGCCAGCAAATTGGACGGCATCCACCTGAACACCGAGGTGGTCCGCATCCATCCCACCGAGCGCTGGGTTGAGACCGCTTCGGGAGAACGTTGGAACTACAATTTCCTCGTGAACACTTTCCCTCTCAAAGCCTTCGTCCAACTGCTTGTGAACGCCCCCACCAGTGTGCGCACCGCCGGAGACAAGCTGCGGAGTACTTCCCTCGACTACCTGGACCTGGGACTGAAAGGAGAGGCGCTTCGGGGACTCCATTGGGTCTATCTTCCTCAGAAACACCTCCCCGCTTATCGCATCGGGTGTTTCTCCAACGCGTGCCCAGGGATGGCACCCGAAGGATGCTCCAGTCTCTATGTGGAACTCTCGAATGCAGTGAAATGGTCCCTCGACGATGCTCTGAACCAAACCCTCGATGCTCTCAGCGCTATCGGCCCCGACAACGTCTCGAGAGAAGACGTGGAGGTTTGCCGCAGGCGCCACGTGGACTTCGCTTACGTCATCTATGACCATGCCTACAAGAAGGCCCGGTCTACCGTCTTTGAATACCTGTCAGGCCAAAAAATTTCGTCCATTGGACGCTACGGCAAGTGGGTGTACGCCTCCATGGAGGATGCCCTCATCGATGGACGAGAAACCGCCGCCCGACTCATGGAGGAATTTCATGGTGAATAGCCCCAAGAAGGGAGTTATCCAGTCCAAACAGGACGACGGAACCCCCCTGGTCTCAGTCGTCATACCGGTATACAACGAAGAAGCAATCCTCTATGGGAGCATCGTAGAACTTGTGGACCGTCTCACCGAGTTCGATTTCAACTACGAAATCCTCATCTGCGAAAACGGGTCAGCCGACAAGACCCGGGAGATCGGGGCATCCCTTGATGCCAAGTTCCCCCATGTCAGAATGCTGAGCTATGGAGAGCCGAACTACGGCGCGGCCATGCGCATGGGAATCCTCGAATCTCAAGGGAAATACGTGGTGTGTGACGAGATTGACATCCTCGATGTCGGATTCTATCGTCGCGCCCTCGAAGCCCTCGTCTTCGACCAGTGCGACTTTGTCGTGGGTTCAAAGCTCCACGAGGAATCCGCCGACAATCGACCCATTCTACGCCACGCAGCCAGCATGGTCATCACCGGACTCCTTCGAGTCATGGTGGGATTCAAGGGCACCGACACCCATGGCTTGAAGGCGTTCAACCGAGAGCGGTTGCTCCCCGTGGTGAACCGATGCATCGTGGACAAGGATCTGTTTGCTTCAGAGTTCGTCATTCGCGCCGAGCGAATGGAGTTCAGGATCCTGGAATTGCCCATTGAAATCATCGAAAAACGACAACCCTCCATCAACCTCTTCAAGCGAGTTCCCAACGTCCTCAAGAATCTGGTGAAGCTGGCCATCGCCATCCGAATCAAAGGCTGACGATGTCCACCACGCCCATGACCTACCTGGTGTCAGTCGACGTGGACAGCCTGGATCTATATCTGGGCCTCTACGGACACTCCGTTCCTGATCGAACAAGGTTCGTTGAAGCAACCTACCAATTGGGTGTGCGGAGGTTCCTCGACCTCTTTGATGAACTGGGTATTCGAGGAATGTTCTTTCTCGTGGGGAAGGATCTGGAAGTCTCTGGAGCCAGAGAGGTCGCCCGGGAAGCGGTGGAAAGAGGTCACCTCCTGGGCAACCACACCTGGTCCCACGACTACACCTTCATCCACAAAGAACCGGCTGAAATCAGACGAGAGATTTCGCTGTGTCAGGAAGCGTTGCAGGCGCTCAGCCCTCAGCTCGTTCCAGTCTTCCGTGCACCTGGCTACAACATGACCAACGACACCTATGCGGCGTTGGCTGAGCTGGGATTCGCCTACGACTCCAGCCCCCTTCCTTCCTATCCGTATCTCCTGTTGAAGTACTCCGTGATGGCCTACCTGAGTCTGGCTCGCAGAAAGAGTCACTCCATCTGGGGAAACCCCATGGGCTTTCTGGGCTCCAGGTCACCGCACTCCAGGGCCGGACTTACTGTCTTGCCCTGCGCCACGACCCCAGGCACGCGCCTCCCGGTTATTGGGACCGCACTCTCTACTGCACCGGAGTCCCTCTTTGGCTACCTTCATCGCAGCATTCGAAACGACCCCTTCGTTGGACTCGAGTTTCACGCCGTTGACCTCATGGAGCAGGATGGAGACGGACTCCACGAAGCCCTCCGCTCCCAGAAGGATCTCCTGGTCCCCCTGGACCGAAAGACCAAACGGTTTCGAACGGTTCTTCAGCACCTTGCCGAGGAGCGAGTTCTCTATCCCCTGTCTGACTGAGAAGAGTTGATTCGCCCTTCCCACCCCCTTCCCAGACCAGAACCTGTTGAGCTAGGAATGGAGGGCCTCACACCGACCTAAACAGTGCTCTCGTCCACAATCCGAAGAACGTAGACCAACTGTGCGTCGATGCGGTAAAAGATTCGGAAAGTCCCAAATCGCATCTGCTGGTAGTTCACCCCCCATTGCGAACTCTCCGGAGCTGCCGTACGCCGATGTGGCATCCCCCTGAGGACCAGCAAGCGACTCCGCAAATCCCCCAGCCATCTGCGAACGGAGGGCTCTGAAATCCGCAAGGGAAAACGGATCGAGCGACAAATGTCCCGTCTGGCGGATTGGGTCAACAGCACCTTGTATCGCTCCGATTCAGACATCGAGTTCCTCCTGCCGGGGTCTGAGATTCTCGCTTACGTTGAGAGCCATGCACGCATGGGCAAGAATCACCCGAAAAGGGCGGCCCAAACGCCCAGAAGTTGCCCTTCGAGTAATGTTTTCCCGGAGTATGATGGAAATGACTGAAAATACAGGATAAATAGCCCCAACGACATGGGAACGGAGGGCGTTTGTGGCCCCCCCACTAGACGGGAACGGAGGGTGGTGCTTCCGGCGGCTATTCATCGAAGGTCCCCTGGAAGAAGGCCTGGATCTCCTGCATTCGTCCGTGTCGAACGTCGGCCTCGGCCTCTTCGAGTCTGTCTGCCAGGCGAGCGGCCATGAGGAGGCTCTCGTAGCTTTCAGCGTCCAGGATGACCGCGTCGGCTCGCCCGTTCACCGTCACGACCACGGGGCGTCTGGTTTCCTTGGCGTGCTCGATAAGTTCTCGGGGCTTTTGTTTCAGATCTGAAATGGTTCTGATGTCTTTGGAAAGTTGTAGGCTCATATTCCATCCGAAATTAAGGTGAAAATAAGAGACAAAAAACATAGCGGAAAAACATTCGAAAAACAAGGCGAAATTTCGACCGAAAAACCAGCAAGCTGCAGCGGACATAGCACTGGGAGCTTGCAGGAGACGGCGAACGACTTTGGTCTCGGGTTTGGGTGGGAGAGGAACGTACGTGGTGGGTGAAAGTGTTTGGCGGGAGCGCACAAGTGCGGAACGGAGGGCGTGTGTTCCGGTGGGAGAGGGGAGCGCGTGATTGCGGAACGGAGGGCATGGCAGAGGCGAGGAACGGGGGGCATGGCAGAGGCGGGGAACGGAGGGTGTGTCATGCGGTGGCACAAGTACGGAACGGAGGGTGTATGAGGCCGAGGGTCAAGCAGCGCCCGACGGTTGTCAAATGGGGGAAATTGTGGCAGAAGAAAGCCAGCATGGAGGAATGCGATGAAGGTGCAACCGCTGAAGGGTTTTCGAGACTACGGTCCCGAGGAGATGTTGGTTCGAGAGCAGATGATTGATCGGGTGCGGGGGGTATTTGAGTCTTTCGGCTATGCGCCCATTCACACCCCGGCACTGGAGTATTCCGACGTATTGTTGGGGAAGTACGGGGACGAGGGAGAGAAGCTTCTGTATCGTTTCGATGACAACGGCGGTCGAGACGTGGCCCTTCGCTACGACCTCACCGTTCCTCTGGCTCGCTTTGTGGCTTCCAATCCCAACCTCCGGTTTCCTTTTCGAAGGTATCACATCGCCCCGGTCTGGCGCGCTGAGCGACCTCAGAAGGGTCGGTTTCGCGAGTTCTACCAGTGTGATGTCGACTTGTTGGGCGTAGACACCGCTGCTGCTGACGCCGAGTGCATCCTCATTGACTTCATGGTGATGAACGCGTTGGGGCTGGATGGTTTCCGCATCGAAGTGAACCACCGAGGTTTTCTGGATGGACTTCTGGAGCACTTCGGGGTTCCCAAGACAGGGCAGATTGGGGTCATGCGGGCCCTCGACAAGGTTGACAAGGTATCCAGAGAGGAACTGGTGAAGCTGGTCGCTGCAGAAGGCGTCTCCGAGGAAACTGCTGACTCTCTGGTGAGCGTTGGAGATGTTGTTGGAAGCAATCAGGAGCGCCTGGATGCTTGTCGAAGGCTGGTTGAGGGGAATGCCAAAGCGGAGGAAGCGCTGGACCGACTTGAGTATGTGTTTGCTGCCGTGTTTGAGGCTGAAGAATCCGCTCCGGTATTTTTTACCCCCGCCATTGCTCGGGGACTGGATTACTACACGGGTGTTGTATATGAGACATTCCTCCCTAAGAGCTACGGTGTTGGAAGTGTCATGAGCGGCGGTCGTTACGACGGTTTGATCGGCATGTTTGCAAACGCCCAGGTGTCTGCAGTTGGTATCTCATTGGGAATCGACCGGCTGTTGTCGGCCCTGGAAGCCCACGGCGAGAAGCAGGAGATTCGGCTGAGTCGGGTGATGGTTTGTGCGATGCCGGAGCTTGAAGCGGCTTGCTTCGGGATTGCTCAGCTCGTTCGAAAGTTCGTCGGCGGCCGCGGTCGTGGCGTTGAGTTGTACCCGAAAGCGGTGCGGTTGAAGAAGCAACTGGATTACGCCAACAAGAAGGGGATTGAGGTTCTGGTGATTCCGGGGCCAGACGAGTTGGCGCAGGGGATGGTGATGGTGAAGAACATGGCCACCGGGGCGCAGGAAACCGTCCCTGTCATGCATCTGCCGGAAGTGGTTCAGCGGATGCTCTCGGGGGTTGCCACGGAGGAATCCCGATGACGGGGGGGGAGCGCATGGGACGTACATGGGTTGTTCTTTTCTCCTTTGCGGCGGTTCTGGTGTCCCTGGGATGTCCCCGGACACCCGACAAAACGGCTGTTGTCATTGAACTGGAGCCCATGTACTTCACTCTCTTGAAGTCCGGGGATTCCGTGGAGGTTAAGAACTTTGACCTTCAGGAGATGTTTGACCGGGCTGGAAAGCTCTTTGAAGCGGGCCGGTGTTCCGAGGCTAAGCGGCTGTATATGGCAGTGGCCAGCAGCGCACCAGAAGCTTCCACTCGAGGGTTGGCTCTGTTCAACGCGGCGCTGTGTGAGCTGGCTCTTGGAAAGCCCGGTGCTTCCGTGGCTCTTCTTGAGCAGGCGGAGAAACTCGTGGACCCCGAGGAAGGGGCTCGGGTAGCCGTATTGAAGATGCAAGCGTTGGTCGAGTTGGGGCGTTTCGAGGAGGTTTTGAGACTGGGAGAAGTGTTCCTGAAGGACCCCCTCGCTGCGGAGTTTGCCTGGAGTGCGCACACGTCCATGGCCGCGGCCATGGCGGTGGATGGGGAATACACTCTTGCCGAAGAGCACCTGCATAAGGCGTTGGCTCTGCTGTTGGAGCACACCCCGATACCCGAGCAGTACCGAAATCGTGAAATTGCTCGAGTTTACTTCAAGATGGGGCTCATCTACCGGGACTTGTTCAATCACATTGAGTTTCATCTGCCTGTGGAGCGGATGACTGTGGACATGACAGACAAGTTGGCGATTCTTCGGCATGCCGAGGAGTTGTTCCTGGCTTGTGTCCGTTTGCGGGAACCCAACTTCAGTCCCCGAGCGGGAATCCAGATCGCCAGGTTGTATGAGGGCTTTGCCATTTCCCTCTTGCAGGCCGAGGTGCCCACCGATCTCACCGAATTGGAGCTTCAGGTCTACCAGGAAGAGTTGAACGCCCGGGTGATTCCGTTCCTGCAACGCGCAGCGGAGATCTTCGGCCGTACGGTCAATCTGTGCGCCACCAATCGATTCCCGGCACAGTGGCTCAAGCGGGCTTCAGCCGGCAAGGATCGGGTCGAACAGCAAATCGAGTCGTTGAAACGAACAATCCAGTAGCGTCGTTGGCGACACTCAATCCCCCTCCGCCACAAGAATTCTTCTCGAAAGAGCACCCTCGTCCTCCCCATTTGGAATCAAGGAACGTTTAAACCAGATAGGGCGATAAGATGAACCCTCGAGGGGGAGCTTGAGGAGGAATGGAATGAAGAGATGTGTTGAAGCGAGAAAGGAGAAGGGCGAAGCCCGAGAAGTGGCGATTGCGCCGGGGAGCGGCAGTGGCGGTTTTCACCAACTGACGACTCAGTTCCTCTTGACCGACGAGTCCCCTGTGGGGTTTGTCCGTCAGGCCACCCGCCGGCTGATGATGGAGAATGGAGGGCTCTTGGAGGTGGTGAGGCGCAGCGTCCCGGAACTGATGAGGCTCTACGGGCTTGACCGCACCGCTGCCCAGCGCCTGAAGTTGGCGGTGGAACTGGGGGTGGCGGCTGTTTTGGATGTTG
>CALFHQ010000039.1 GCA_937876385.1 uncultured Pseudomonadota bacterium | reverse complement strand
GAATTGCGAGGACTTGCTGGCTTTTGCCACCCTCTTGTTGTGCTCTTGGAAGACCGCCCCGGCGTCCCAGGAAAAAATCACCTGCCCCGAGGCTTTGTCGTTGAGGCCATAGCTGTCGTACAGGGAACGAATCTCTGCGTTTTCACTGATGCCCCAGGGAATCACGAAGCCCAGAAGGAGAAAGACTCCAAGGACTCGCATTTGGGAGGAGACTCGAATTCCCCAGGATTCCATTGCCCTCCAGAAGAAGATTCCGTAGGAGTCGGGCTTTCCTGTTTCGTAGATGGTGCCGGTGCCGGAGACTTGTTGAACCCGTCCAGCCACATGATCCCGCCGCAAGACCCGCTGCGGCGGGTCCAAGGTCGGCAAGGGCTGTTGGTAGGGTCCAGGAGAACCAGCGTACTGTCCCGCAGTGTGGCCCAAAGGGGATTCTCCACGCTGGGGCTGCTGGGGTTCCATGGTCGGATCCGGGGCCATGGGTTGCGGGGGGGCGTTCATTGGGGCGGGAGGGGGAGGGGCTATGGGGCCCGGCGGGGGAGCCGGCTGCTGGCGCATCTTTGGCTTGCCCGTGTTGTCATCCAAGTCCGCCGTGATCTCGTCAGGATCTTTGGGCGTGACAATTGGCGTTCCACATCGGGAGCACAGCTCTGACCCCTCGACCTCGAAGTTCCCACATCGGCTGCAATAGGGCATGTCCCACTCTCGCTTCGCTTTGTCCTAAACACTGCGGCCCTTGGTGCACCGCTGGCCTTTGATTGACGTGACTGTTTCACTCTAGATCGACGGTCTGGCATAGTCAACTTCTAGTCGGTCTCTCTAAGATGCGGTGTTTCTCGCGCCCACCCCCTGCGTAGAGTCCTTCTCTCTGGTCTGAGCCTTCGACGGCTGCTATTGTATGGGCTGGCAAGCAACGGAAGGAAGGGCGAGACTTATGAGCAGAAAAAACAGGCGGGTTCCCTGGTGGATTGGAGTGGTTGTATTGATGGGGGCAGCATTGCTGGGGCTCTATTTGACCGGCTGGGTGGGCCCGGAGCCCCAGAAAGGGGAGAAGGGGACTGCCCCACAGGCAACTGCCAAGGACGAGTCGGTGGTGGAAGTCTCGGTGGTGCCCCGGAAGGTTCGAGACGACTTGAACCCGGGGGCTTGCGACGAGGGCCATCGCCGGGAACCAGCCGAGGACCCACGGCCGGCCTCGACGGAGCCTCCAGAAGAACCGCCGGTGGACGCCGACGCCCCTCCCCTACCCCCTCGTGACTCAAGTCAGGCTGGTGAGTACCCTCTCCATCCCGTGCAGATATTCCGAACGTTTCAATGGCATCCCCTCCTTTGGGGGCAAAGCGAGCCGGTGCTCTTCGTCGAGGATCAGGTGCATGTGGATGTGACCCCCATCCCCTACGACGGAAGCGGCTCTCTCCGGTGGGAAATCGTCGACGACCGAATCTATGTAAACGACCGTTGGATCGGGACCCTGGTGATCCGAGACCGTTGGCTTTCCCTGGCCGAAGCGGTGGAGGAGCGAGGTAGTGCCATCGAACTTGTGATTTGCGTGGAGTGCAGTGTGGATGCTGACTTCTTTCGGGCTCTGGCGGGTCTCAAAGGGGGGCGCATCTTCTTGACGCTGCAGGATTCCTGGCTTCCGGACTCTCCCGCCGGGAGCCCCGAGGACCGAGAGTTCGTTCTCTCTCGATTGTGGGCGCTGGCAGTCAACGGGGGGGAGATGGACCCCCGGGCGCTGAAGCCGTGGCTGGACGCACAGAACCTGCGGTGGCTCGCCGTGCGCAAACCGACTTTGCGGGAGGAAGTCGTGGAGTTGGTGAGCGGGGTTACACGCCTCAGGACCTTGATGTTGGACGCACAATACCTTCCCGAGTCGGCATACCGTCAGCTGGGTCGTCTGACTCAGTTGCGGATGTTCATGGTGGGTGGATTGGTTCGCTATGGTCCTGAGTTGTTCGAAGCCTGGTCCGGGTTGACTCAGCTCAAGTCCTTCATGGTAGCCGGGCTCCCCGACCCAGAGGGCCTCACTGCCTGGCTGAAGGTGGTCCCCCTCGAATCCTTTGCCGTGCTTTCGGAGGTCTGGCCCCTCTCCACTGAGGTGCTGTCGGCCATCGCTGAATCGAAGAAGATTCGAGTGCTTCATCTGCGCACCAACGTGACCCCCGACGGATTCATTGCCCTGGGGCGATTGACGTCTTTGCAGAGCCTCCTGGTTGGGTGCGCTTCGCTGGAAGACCGGCACTACCGGGTCCTTGGGCGTTGGCCGAATCTGGAGAACCTCTACCTTCTCTCCCCAGGGAAACTGACAGCCAGGGGACTGGGCTATTTTCCGAGAATGCCCAATCTGAAGAACCTGTTCATCGTCGGTGCCAACTTCGGCGATGATGCCGGCGTTGCCCTCCCCACCCTCCCTGGACTGGAGAGCCTGAAGCTGCAGGCGGGGCAACTCACAGGGAGAACCCTGACGAATCTCTTCCGTTCCCCTTCCCTCACCGCAGTGGACCTTTCCAATTCGGGACTCAACGATGCTGGAATGGCCGTGCTCACCCAGAGCGCTTCTCTGAAGACCTTGGACATCAGCTTCACCGCGGTGACCAAGGACGGGATGGCCCTCCTTGCCGGACAAACGGGACTGACTCGGCTCAACCTCAGCCGATCGGAATTCGACACAGCACCTTTCCCCTTCCTGAAGAAGCTGACCCGGTTGGAGAGGTTGATGCTTCCCGATTGCCCGCTCACCTCTGAAACTGTCGAAGCTTTGGGGGCGCTGAAGAACCTGTTGGTCCTTGACTTGTCGGATCGCTTCCCCCTCGTGAGCAGCATGGAGCCGCTGGTAGGGGCCCGGAAGATCATCTGGTTCTCCCTGGCCAGAACCCCCTATCGAGGCGGCGGGCTGGATTCGCTGGCGATGCTTCCTGAGTTGCGACGAGTCTCCTTAGCCAAGACATCGACCACAGATCTCCTCCTTCCTGCGTTTGCCCGATTCCCCGCCTTGGAGCGATTGGATTTGGGCCAGACCATGATTACTGACGCAGGGCTGGGGACGCTGGCGGGGTGTGATCGGTTGCGCGTCTTGCGCCTGGCCGGAGTGCCCTTGACCGGCGCCCAGTTCCCCAACTCTCTGCGCCGGTTGGAGGCCGTGGATATCAGCCAGACTCGGTTTGGTGCCGAGGGTGTGGCGAGCCTTGTTGCGTCCCCCGCGTTGCGGGAGTTGCGTCTTTCAAGCAGTGACATTGACGACGAGAGCCTCGCCGGATTGGAGGGGGCCCGAGGGCTCAAGCGACTGGAGCTGAACGCGGTACCCGTAAACGGTACAGGGCTAACAGCGCTTGCGTCCAGCGACTCGCTGCACTTCCTGGAGCTTGCAGGGTCTCGGTTCAGCAACGCTGCGGCTCAGGCACTGCCTGTCTTGAAGGGGCTGTGGCGCCTGACCTTGTCGGGGACCAAAATCACCGACGAAGGGGTGTCGAGTCTTGCCAAACTGACCGAACTGAGAGAGCTGTTTTTGTCCGAATGTGAGCTCACGGGGGCAGGCTTCGAAGCGTTGCGTCCCCTGACCCATCTGCGGCAGTTGAAGCTTGAGTGTGTTCCAATCTATTCTGAGTTTCTGATTCACATCGC
>CALFHQ010000038.1 GCA_937876385.1 uncultured Pseudomonadota bacterium | reverse complement strand
GAGAAGAAGAAGGCCGAAGAAGCCAAAAAGGCCGAAGCTGCCAAGGCGGCCAAAGAAGGGAAGAAGGCTGTCGCTCCAAAGAAGGCTGACGCTCCAAAGGCTGATGCTCCAAAGGCTGACGCTCCAAAGGCTGACGCTCCAAAGGCTGGCGCTCCAAAGGCCGACGCCCCAAAGGCTGACGCTCCAAAGGCCGACGCTCCAAAGGCCGACGCTCCAAAGGCCGAGGCTGAGAAAGAGACGAAGGCTCCCGAAAAAGCCCCAGCGAAATAGTCTGGAATTGATGAAACACTCCAATCCCGTACCAGGAATTTCCGTCGTAGCGATTCTCCTCGCCCTTCTTGGGGCCGTCTCCTGTTCAAGCAGCGCAGACCCCAAACGAAAGAACCTTCCCTTGGCCCTGATCGAGTACAATCAGGCCCTGCGGTGGGGAAATCTGGAAGTGGCTCGAAGCTACCTTGCACCCGACTATGCCAGCAAGGTGGGGCTGAAATTGCGAGCCGTCACCGGTCGGGTGAAGATCTCCGAAGTGGAGATGGTTGACCTCCAGGCAGAACCAGACGGCGAGCGAGCCGTTGCGTTGGTGGAATTTACGTGGGTGGAGACCGGCTCCTTGACCGTCAAGAAGGGGATGGAACTGCAAAGCTGGAAGCGCATCGGCAACCGCTGGTTCCTCTGGCAGCAGACCGCCCCGGAAGATTTGAAGATACCACCCTCCCCATTTGTGGACTGACCCAGGTTCTCTCTCCCCCCTGGACAACCGACCTCGAAACCAGCACAATGTCAACGCTTGCTCGCAACGATTGTTGAACGATGTTCGAGGTGTTCCATGAAACGGACTGTTGGGATTCTGTTGGCACTCTTCCTGGTCCTGGCTTCGGTGGATGCGGTGGCAAAGTCCCGCCCCCGAAAAGCGAAGAAGAAGGCGTCCTCAAAAATCACCGTTCCTGTTGACCTGGGTATCGGCCCCACCGCCAACTACTTCTACGGCCCTCTGGGAGACGACCAGACTTTTCACTACGGCTTGAAGTTCGACCTGGCAGCGATTATCGACAACGCGCTGATCAAGAAGAACCAGAATCGAATTCCAAAGAAATACCGAAAGCAGGCCCTGAAGATGAAGGAGTTCAGGCTGTACCCCCTTTGGTACCTCCCTGACTCCGTTTTCATCTCCCCAAAAATCGACAAGACAGCCATGTACGGAATCACCTTCCGGCCGCTGCACATCGGACTCAGCCTGCTCAACACCGGATTCTTCCAGTTCTCCCTCTCCGGCGGCCTGGTGTTGACTTACGCCTATATTCAAAACGAGAACTGGACCCACGGCGACAGCATGCACTTCCTTCGCCCCGGGGTGGACACGAGGGCGGAGATTACTCTGCAATTCAGCAAGTCCTTCTTGATCTCCTTTGGTGCCGATGCCTATTTCTATATTCCTCAGCCAGTGGATCAGCCTGACAAGGGAATCTGGGACCTTGGCGGAGTGGATGACTCCATTTGGCTTAATACCCAGGCCTTCGTAATGCTCCACTTCCGCTTTCCGTACACAACCAGCCTCTAACAATCTCGGAAATCGCCGCCGTTCGCCGGATTGCAACCTGTCTTTGGAACCCGTCGGCTCCCCGCCACCCGCTCCAACTGCAGGGGAAGTCCCTTGACAAGGATCCCGCCATTTGCTACACCCCTTCTGTTCGTTGTCTACCTGTACCGGAGGGCCCCATGGAAACCATCGGAAGCTATCTCAAGAGTCAGAGAGAGAGGGCCAGCGTCAGTCTTGAGCAGGTAGCAATGTCGACGAAGATCCGGCAGGGCGTTCTCCTTCATCTCGAAGCCGAGCAACTGGAAGCAATTCCCGATGGCGTCTTTCTTCGTGGATTCGTCAAGGCATACTGCCTGGCCGTCGGAGCCGACATCGATAGAGCTCTGGACATTCTCGAATCCCAGACCGGCGCCACCACGCCGGCGGTCGCCGAGTTCGAACGCCAGATCCCTGACAGCAATGTCCACCGTCGCTCCTCTTCCCTCTTCAAGGTGGCCATGGTCGTGCTCGCATTCCTGGGGCTGGTCGGAGCCTACGTCGTGACCTCCACCGTGCAGGACGACGGAAGAGCGGTCAGCTCCGTAGAGGGTACCGACGTCGACAGTGGAACCACTCGCTCCTTCTCCCCTGTCGAAGGGAACTGAGGGCGCCCTTTCTTGCAAATCATTTTTCCGGGGTGAGGTTTTGCCATGATGGGTCGTAAGCACCAGTTGCTGATTGATACCATCCAACGGCTGCTACGTCGGGAAGCCTATACCAACATCAAGCGAATTCTCGTCAAGACCCACCCTGCAGACGTTGCAGTTCTCCTGACCCATTTCGACGATGACCGGCGGCGCTTTCTGTTTGACCAGTTGGAAGATGTCGACAGCCGCTCCGAAGTAGTGGCCGAGATGAACCACCAATTGGCCGCTGAGTTCCTCGGAGAAATGGACGTCGGCGAAGTCGTGTTGCTGCTGCAGAACATGGAGTCAGACGACGCTGCCGACATCATCGGCTCCCTGCCAGACGGACTCTCCAAAGAGGTCCTGGGTCGCTTCGGTAAGACCGAGTCGGACGAAGTGGGCGATCTGCTGCGATACCGGGAAGATACCGCCGGCGGCATCATGAACCCCGACTTCATCGCCTTGCTGGAAACCACAACGGCGCAAGAAGCCATCGAAGTGATTCGGCAAAACCGTGAAGTCGACATGGCCTTCTACCTGTACGTAGTCAACGAACACGAACAGCTCGTCGGCGTCCTCTCCCTGAGAAAGCTCGTCCTGGTCAGCCCCGACACCATCTTGAAAGACATCATGGAACCCAGCGTGGTCTCCGTCCGCACCGAAACAGACCAGGAGGAGGTGTCCCGTCTGGTGGCACGCTATGACCTTCTGGCCATCCCGGTGACCGACGGAAACAACATCCTCGTGGGAATCGTTACCGTGGACGACGTCATCGACGTCATCAAGGAAGAAGCCACCGAAGACATGTTGAGGATGGTGGGTGCCGGGGATGTCCTCCTGAACACCGATTCAGTATCCGGAAGCGCCAAGGCACGCTTTCCCTGGCTCCTCGTCGGGTTCCTGGGGAACTCGTTGGGGTCGTGGTAATCAGCCCCTTCCTGGGGCAACTGGAGACCCATCACCTCCTGGCCCTGTTTATGCCCATCATCATGGCCATGGGGGGAAACATCGGGACTCAGTCCGCCACCATCATCGTTCGGGGGCTTGCCACTGGACACGTCAATCGTGAGAAGGTCCTCCCCCTGTTCTGGCGAGAGTTTCGGGTCGCCCTTGCCCTGGGTCTAACCTACGGAGCGCTCATCGGAGGGGTGTCCTACTACCTGTCTGATTACAGCATGAACTACGCCCTCGCCGTGTCCATCTCGATGACCCTCGCCATGCTCATCGCTGTCACCGTGGGGACTCTGCTTCCAATCATCCTCGAGCGTTTGCGCATCGACCCGGCGGTGAGCACAGGTCCCTTCGTCACCTCCGCCGTTGACGTTCTCGGCCTGCTCACCTACTTCCTCGTCTCGTCGGCTCTGCTCAGCGCACTATGAGTCCAGCCAATACCCTTGAAGCCCTCGTTCTGGACGTCTTCCCCTATCGAGACAATGATCTCATGGGACGGTTCTTCTCCCCGGAAGCGGGATCCTTCTCGGCCATGGCCTACGGCGCCAGAAAGAGCAATCGGCGATTTCCTTCGGGTTTGGACCACCTGACTGTCGTCGAACTCGTGTGGAAGAAGAGCCCCAATCGCCCGGTGGTGGTGCAATCCGCCGAGGTCAAAGAGGTCTTCTGGAGCATCCGAGAGGACTTCGACCAAACCTGCACCGCCTCGTTTCTCTGCGAGCTTCTGAAAAACGCCCACCTCGATCGCACCGACAGCCGCCTTCTCTATCCCCAGGTCATCGAGTTCCTCCGAGAGTTCGATGCGGTCCCAGAAACCCACTTCAAAGTCGCTGCTGCCTGGGCCCTCACTACCTTGCTGGGCTCCCTTCGACTGGTGGACCTTCCCGCTGTGTGCGTTCGTTGCGGAGACGGGAGACCCATCAATGACGGTGCCTTCGACGCGGATTCCGGTCAGTTCGCTTGCCGGAGCCACGCTCCCCCCCACGCCACCCCCTTCT
>CALFHQ010000037.1 GCA_937876385.1 uncultured Pseudomonadota bacterium | reverse complement strand
GTTCCCAGTTATTGCCCCCCCAAGGACACCCTCCGTTCCCAGTTATTGTTCCAGTTTTTGTCTCCATTTTCGGGCCCCTGCAGAGGCCCTCCGTTCCCGATTTTTGGGCTGTTCAAGGCGAAGGGCGGAGGTGCACTTGGCCCATGTTGGGCACTGGGGCATTGGGTGATGTGGGGGGTGGGGGGTGGGGAGGAACGTTGGGCGAGGCAGGGTGGTCAGGGGCTGCAGACGGTGACCCCTTCTTGTACTGGTTGGCAGGTCCATGCCACGGGGCAGTCGTTGTTGGACACGCAGAGGTTGGTGCAGAAACCCTGCGTTCCGGTTCCCGCACACACCCCGAAGCACACTTTGTTGGCAGAGGAGCAAAGCTCCCCGACTGAAACGCACACCTTTTGATTGTTCAGGAGGTGACAGGCCGTGCCTTGGGGACAATCGGAGGCTCCCACACAGGTCGTAGCGCAGGCACACTGCCCCACCTGATTCTGGAGATAGAGGGTCTTGTAGCAGAAGTCTGTTTGTGGATTGCGCAACGTCTCGTTGCAGGGAATCGCCTGGCCAGAGTCATTGGGGACGCATACGGAGGCAAAGGTCTGAGCGTCCTGCTGAACCTCGATGCACACGTCGGACAGGGGGCAATCAGAGTCGAAGTTGCACTTTACGGTGCACTGCCCAGAGCCCAGCTTGTTTGGAACACACAGTTTGGACTCGCAGGCGAGGCTGCACAGGCAAGGGTCGCCGTACTTGCCGTCCTTCTCTTCGCAACCGGGGGCGAGGTCCAAAGAATCCTCGAAATGATCCAGGGGGAGGTCTTGGGGAGTCACGTCAGAGGGAATAAATATGTCTTCACTCCCTGCATCTACGCAGCGGAAGTGGTTGCAGACCCGGTTTGCATCCTCGCAGTGCCAGTCTTCGGTGCACTCTCGATCGCAGTACCCGTCGATACAAGCCATATCGAGATCGGCACACTCAACATGTGTGGTGCATGGCACCTGCTGGGCGTGGTCCTTCTCGGGGATGTCGACAATGTCGTCTGGATAATCCGGGTCAATGCAGCGGTACTTGAGGCAGGAGAGTCCAGCGGCACATTGGGAGTCCGATGTGCAATCTCGTGCGCACTTCCCGGCGATGCACACACTTAAAGGAAGACACTGGTCGTCCCGAATGCACTCATGACCAGCAATCCCCGTGTCTGTCAGGGCGTCTTCTTCAAGGGGGACACATTGGCTTCCAACCATCACCCCGTCGCAGGAGCTGGAGGAACAGCCAACAGATGCCGCCGCCAGGAACCAAACCACCAGAACTGACATTGGAAACGGTTTCTTCACCCCAACGCTCCTTTGCTCTGAGGGGCATTGTAAGACAGGGTATTCGACCAAGGCAAGTCCAACTCAGTCAAGATGGCGGTTTCCTCAGTTGCCCTTCAAACTCCGGTATGGCAAACTACCCCCGATTTCCCTGAAGGGGGATGTTCATGTTACGAACCGAGGTGTTGGGATGCGGAAAATCAGTTACTTGATGGCTCTTGTTTTGGTTCTGGCTTTGGGGGCGTGCGGATCCAGCGGCGGTGATGACCCCTCCGACAACGATACCCAGTCTCGCTCGGACGTCACCGGCTCGGACATCCAAGCCCAGGATGTGCCGAAGGTAGACCAGGTTGAAGAGGACGAAGTCCAGAAGGAATGCAGCCCCAATCTGGTGATTGAATTCTTCGGGATCCAGGACGGGCAGACTCTTGATACCACCAAGAACTACCCCATCCAGGCTCGAATCTACAACACGCAGACCCAGGAAATGGTCCAGGGAGAAACCATCACTTTCGTAGCCGAAGGGGACGGAGATGGTTCATTCACAGAAGGGGAGGCTGTTACCAACGAGTATGGTGTCGCAACGGTGGAGTTCGTCGCCGGTGAAACCGTCGATGCAACTTACACTCTCACTGCCGGCAACTGGTGCGCCGGCGATGTTTCCATCCAGGTCTCGACGGTTCCCCCGGAGCAGGGCTCCATCACCATCAACGTGGCCGTCGATGCCGACCTCACGGCCAAATGGCCTGACCTCAAATTGACGGTGTACTTGAACAACACCATCCCCATGTGCGGTGCGTTCGACTACACCAAGCCCACCGGCGCTTCCAAACAATTGAGCAACGGCGCAACCTTTGTTGAGTTCCCGGATGCCATGGCCAACACCGGATACGTTGCGGCAGTGGTCGCCTTGAACAAGCAAGGACTTCCCGTCGGAGGTGGCTGCACCGAAAGCGTCATGGTCCTTCCCGACAAGGCCATCGAAGTCGATGTCCAGGTGGGCGCCCTGAGCCTCAACCCCGTGGGAAACTACGAGGTCACCATCCACGCCGACATGACCTCTCTGCTCAGCAACGACTGGGTCGACGCCGGAAGCACCTTCCAGACCCTCTTTGAGGATGCCGGGAATGTCATCGGCCAGAAGATCATCGACGACCTCCTCATCTACTTCCCTGAAGGATTCCCCGAAGAGTGCGGCGATGTATCCGCCGAAATCAAAGGCAGCATCATTATCGGCCTCGGAACTAGCTATCCTCCAGCCGAGATGGACTCCGTGGGAGCCGGCGGCAACGCCCTTCTGGAGCAACTCCTGAGCGATGTGACTCTAACCGGTACGATGGATGTGCAAAAACAGAACGACGGACCCAACTGGAACGCCTCTCTTCACATTCAATCCATCGCCTTCAAGGGACCGCTCCCTTGTGACACTTGCGACGAACTGCTCACCTTCACGGCCGATGTCTTCGACTTGGTGAAGTGAAGCTTGAACTCACCGATGCAGACTTCGATTTCCTCACTGAAGGGTTCGACGTAGCCACCTTCGACATCGACGAATGGACCCTGCGTCCCGGCAAGTTCTTCCTCTTTGCATTCCTGAACATCGTGCTGCCTGCCTACGGCATTCCCGCTTCGGTAAACGACTATGCGGTAGAACTCTTTGCATGCAACCAGCTCATCTCCCAGATTTCCTTCCAGACCATCACGTGCATCAACAAGTCCCAAAACGCTCTCCTGGATAGCTGCAACGTGGCCAAAAACAACATGTGGGTCGTGTTCTACGAGAGCTTCGCCGCCATGACAGCCGAGCAGCATCTCGTAACATCCGCCCAGTTGGACATGGTGGACACGGACAACGATTTGGCAGCGGAGGAGTTGTCTGGAGCACTGACTGGAACCTTCGTCTCTGCCGGAACCGATTCGGGTTCCTTCGATTTTACCTTTGATGCGCTTCGTGATTAGGCTGGCTTGAGAACTCCCATCAATGAAGAGAATCCATGAAACCGCTTTTTGAGCCCTCCGCAGTTCTTGTCGTCGGTGTTTCCCAATCCGAAGGGAACATGGGCCGCAACATCGTCATGAACCTGATCCGCTTTGGCTATCGGGGAGAGATCTTCTTGTATGGGAGGAAAGAGGGGTTCGTGGCCGGGCATCGCATCCACACGACCTTCGACACACTCCCGGAGGGGGTCATTGATGTGGCCGCCATTCTGGCCCCGGCACCAGCCATTCCGGAAATCATCGACCGGTGTGGAGCCCTGGGCATCCGACACGCCATCATCGAATCCGGTGGGTTCTCAGAATTGGGAGAAGGGAAGAACTCTCTTGAACAGACCCTTCTGGAGGCAACCCGGAAGTGGGGAATTCGGTTCACGGGGCCCAACGGCTTGGGGGTTGTTGTCCCGCGAATCGGCCTCGTTTCTCCATTCATGCAGCTTGCCGCAATTCCGGAACCCGGGCGCACCTCTCTGCTCTCCCAAAGTGGCGGCGTGGGGGTCGTGGGGCTGTTCGGATTTGCTCGAGAGAACATCGGAATGGATGTCTTTGTCTCCATGGGCAACAAGCTCTCTTTAGACGAAGCCGACTATCTGGAATACCTCACCTCCTCCAACACCAGCGACACCGTCTGCCTGTACCTCGAGCACATCGGCCGAGGGAGGCGCTTCTTCCAGGCGGTTCGAGACTTCAAGAAGCCCGTCATTATCCAGAAATCAAACACCTCCAACGCCGGACATCGTGCCGCAAGCTCCCACACTGCCGCCCTGGTAACCGACGATGCGTTGGTGGATGCGGGGGTCAAGTGGTCGGGGGCGATTCGAGTCCACGACCAGGAGAGACTCCTGGAAGGGGCATGGCATTCCAACTGCCTGGTTCCAAAGGGAAAAGGGTCTTGATCCTCTCTCGAAGCGGCGGACACGCCGTCATCGCGGCCGACATGGCCGAAGAGATGAACCTGGAGCTACCAGAGCTGACCCCCGAAATCGAGGCGCTGGCCACGAAGACGGCTCGAGCCGGAGTCATCCGTGCGCTCAATCCGTTGGATCTGGGAGATGTCTTCGACTTCCAGGTTTACGAGCAGATGGTTGAGGCCGCAGCGAAAAGCGGAATGTACGACGCATGCGTCTTCATTCAGACTGTAGCGCCGGGCCTCGAGGTGGAACCAACCCTGCATCTCCTCAAACGCATCGAGAAGATTGTCCAAGAGGAGGACTTCCCCGTCTTTGTATCCGTCTTGACCGATCCGATGACCTTCGATGCCGCTCGCAAGCGAGTCTCTTACCCCATCTTCGCCAACCCCGAAAGCCTCATGCGGGCCCTGGGAATCCGAAGCCTTTGGGAGCAAGCACAGGAGCGTCTGAAGGAACGGCACTACAAGGTCTTCACTGATATCAATCTGGAACGGATCGCAGAGATCTTGAAGAAGTATGCGCCTCTCCACGACGATGCCGAGGGGCGGACCTGGATTTCCGCCGAGGATGCCTTTTCTGTTCTCGATTGTGCGGGGATACCGGTGGCCCCCCATGCCGTGGCCCAATCCCACGAGGAAGCTTCCCTGGTGGCTCAGGAGTGGAGCGTTCCGGTGGCCATGAAGCTTCTCTCAGACGCCATGCTCCACAAAGCCGGTGGAGGAGGGGTGGAACTCAACGTTCCCCCCGAGAAAGCCGGCGAAGTCTGGAATCGCCTCCTTGCCCTGCAAAAAACATTGGTGACCGATGCATCCTTTGACGGTGTTCTCCTTCAACCCATGGTGCAGGGTGACCGAGAGGTGTTCTTGGGTGGGCAAAACGACCCCTCCTTTGGGGCCGTGGTCGCTGCCGGACAAGGGGGAACAGGAGTTGAAGAGAGAAACGATGTGGCCATGCGCCTTTGCCCTGTGTCCGGGGAGGAAGTCGAAGAAATGTTTGGAGAAGTCATGGCCTTCAAGGTG
>CALFHQ010000036.1 GCA_937876385.1 uncultured Pseudomonadota bacterium | reverse complement strand
GTACTGGACCCCGTAAAAGAAGATTCGAAGCAACCCACCCTCGTCGAGCATCCCGGTAAACGGCAGGTTCACCAGGATCACCCCGAAACCGATGGGAAGCAACAGATAGGGTTCATATTTCTTCTTGATGGCGAGGTATATGAGGAGCCCCCCGATGGCCCACATTACGACTTCTTTCCAGGTCAGCACGCTGAACCCGGTTTGCGACCAGATCTCACTCACTACCAATTCCCCTTGCCGGTGCTTCCGGCGTCACTTCACATTGCCGGTGCGCCCGGCGTCACTTCAAATCGATCTCGCAAAACAGTTGATCCGCTTCCACGGCGTCTCCCACCGAAACTCCTACCGAAGCTACGGTGCCCGCCAACGGGGCAAAAATCGGCATCTCCATCTTCATCGATTCGAAGGTTCCCAACTGCTGATCAGCCGAGACAGCGTCCCCAACCTTCACATCCACCGACAGGATCTTTCCCACCATGGGGACCGTTACTTGTTCACAAGCCATGATTCACTCCTACTGTTTCGGGGTTTGCTCATTCAAGTGCTTATGCGCATCAAGCACTTTGACCACCTTGCCAAGCCGGCCAATGCTCACTGCGACAAGGCTCAGCGCGAGGAATACGCCGCTCAAACCAACGAACATCAC
This sequence comes from uncultured Pseudomonadota bacterium, assembly GCA_937876385.1. Taxonomy (GTDB): domain Bacteria; phylum Myxococcota_A; class UBA9042; order CAIXZC01; family CAIXZC01; genus CALFHQ01. Next base: position 3,702 of record CALFHQ010000036.1, on the reverse strand, counting down.
TCGCAAACCTTCGGCAACAGGAACTTCGGCCAGGAAGATGGGTACTGCTTGCATCGAAAAGACCTCCTTCAAACGCCCGGTAATCGGGCACAGCGCACAGCTACGCCTTGGGTGGAACGTTGTCAACAGGAATTCATTATTTCTTGAACTTTGAGACTTGAGCCAACTGCTGTGGACGGCAAACCACAGGGGTTAGTTTTCGGCCGTCAACTACCAATAGCATGCTCCGATGGGTGAGAAAAAGAGGCGGGAGAGGACTACGCAGGAAGGACCACCCTAAACAGGGTCATCTTGACCAGCGATCATCCCCGTAGGCTGCGTCAGTCGGCTGATGGCTTGCTCGAAGTACCAGATGTACGCCTCCGCGCCATCTACACCGACTTCCTTGCTTCCGGGGCGCTCACTGCCCAAGCTGACCCTGTTTGATTGCGAATCAACAAGATCCTGCTTAGTAAGTGTAGTCGTCGTAGTTGTAGTCATCGTAGTTGTAGTCGTTGGAACTTCCAGTGGCGGCGGTTGCACTGCCGCCGGCGGAGTCCCCAATGAAGCTCTCCATCGCGTAGGCATAAGGTCCCACGCACGACATCAACTGACCCTGCAACGACGTCAACGAGTTGAGAAGGGCCGCCTCGGACATGTTTCCGCTCAGGGCACCCGAGACAGCGCCGGCAATGGCAGGCAACTGACCGGTGACGCAATTCAAAATCCCCGCAATGGCGCAACGCAAGTCGCTGGGAAGCTCGGCCATTACCGTATCAAGCAGTCCACTGATTTCGTTGCAGTCCAGGGCATTGCAGTCGGCCAGTGTGAATCCACCGGTGCTCTCCCCCATGGCTGCTGCCACATCCATGAAGACGGGTCCCATCTGGACGCAGGCGGTCTTCAGGAAATTGCATACGGCGCCACCAGCGTCGCAGGTACCGCTAACAGTGTAAGGGCCCGAGGCCACTGGAGCGGGAGAGTAGAATCCCCCGACGGAGGCGCTGGAGAAGCTCCCGCCAACGGTCTCAACGCCGAAGGAATGAACGTTCATACTCACACCAAACAGTCGGGGGGCATGACCACCGGTCATCGCCTGCACCTGCTGCTCAATGAGAGAAAGGTCAAATGGGAGCATCGCCTCACCGACGGATTCACCGTCCACCTGGAGGGTGAAGACCTCACTCTCCGGGGCGGGCTCCTCGCCGGCGCATGAGGTGAATCCCGCCAAAGCGGTCACCAACAGCGCCATCATCATCCATTTTCTCATAGTCAAACCTCCTGTTCACCAAATCGTTCGAACCAATGTCTGGGCTCAGTGGCCCAGCATACATCCACTACCAGTACAGGTTAGCGGAAAGCCCATGGCTGAACGTTGCAAATGCCAGATTGTCGGAGGGCATAAGCTGGATTCCCAGTCCGGTGTCCCCAGCCAGGCTGAACTGGTCGGTGACGAACCATTCAACGCCGAACCCACCGAAGAGGGCCAATTGCGCGTCGACGTCCTTGTTCTTGGCAAACTCCAACTTGCCGTGGATGTACAGGTTCACAGGGCCGGTTCCCGCAACATAGTAACGCATCATCGGTCCGAGGAGCATTCCCCAGTTCGCATCTGGGTCACCGTCCTGCCAACTGAACCCGAGGTCCAGTCCGACCAACAGGTTGGGCATGAGTACCTTCATGATTCCGGCCGTGGCTTTGTCTCCTGTGGGAATCTGGAAGTTCATTCCCCAGCCGTACTTTGCGACCTTGGATTCCCCTTTGGCCAATGCGTTTCCGGTGAACATGAGTACGGCAGCGAGCATGAATACGGTTGTCAGTCTCTTCATCATCTTCCTCCTAGCAATTAGTCCAGTTTGATCAGATATGTTCTGGTTGCAACTCGAACTTTGGTACGAGATACGGGATTCGTCAAGAGCTAATTGGCCTGCGAAAGAGTTCCCTTCCCCTCCCCCGGGATTGGGTGGTAACATGGGGCCTGTTTCCCCTGTTCGCCGGGCTCCATCAACCACGTAGAGCCGTCGCGGGGAATTGGATGGATTGTCCAACCAATACATGCTGAGAGGACAGATGCCAGAGAATCACACGACCCAGCGCTCCCCCCTCGACTCCGACATAATGTCTCAATGGCGCAAGATCCTCGACTTGATGGATCACTCCATCGACCTGATGCTCAACTACCGGCAAAGCGGACATCCGGGTGGCTCTCGGAGTAAGACCCCAGCGCTCATCGCCCTTACACTGTCAGGCGCCATGCGTTTTGACATTCGCCACCCTGAAAATCCAATGGGGGATCGCTTTGTGCTCGCAGCGGGACACTGTATCCCTGCTGTATACTCCATGCTCGCAGTCAACAACGAAGCCCTTAGAATCCGGCACGAGCGGACAGGACAACAGCGTTACGCCAACCCCCTGGGGGAAGCAGGCACCCTGACTTGGGAAGACCTCCTGGGCTTTCGCCGGAACAAAGGGCTTGCCGGACACGCGGAGATGGAAGGGAAGACCCTCTTCTGCAAGTTCAACACCGGCCCCTCGGGTCACGGGACCGCCGCGGTTTTGGGCGAGGCCTTTGCGTTGAAGCGAGCCGGCGCACGAGGGGTCAACGTATTTGCCCTGGAGGGAGAAGGGGGGCTGACCCCGGGTGCTGCCCACGAGATGAAGAATGCGGCCTGGGGATATGGCCTCGACAATCTCTTCTACATCGTCGACTGGAACGACTACGGAATTGACGCTCAGCGGGTAAGTGACGTGGTCCCGGGAACTCCACGCACCTGGTTTGAGAGCTACGATTGGCGCGTCAAAGGGGTGCAGGATGGGGAAGACCTGGCAGCACTGGCTCGAGGGCTGCTCTCCCTCACGGGGGAGGTTCCCACGCACAAGAAACCCGGTGCGTTGTGGTATCGCTCCAGGAAGGGACGAGGGTACGGGAAATACGACAACGCCTCCCACGGTTCCCCCCACCCCATGAACTCGGAGGCATTCTGGAGCACCAAACAGGTTCTGGAGGATCGCTACAACATCCGCCTGGCTGGTTTTGGCCAGCCGGCTCCCGAAACAGCCCAGGGAATCCAGGAACAGGCTCGTGAGAACTACCGTCGCCTCTTCGCCCTCCTTCGAGATGACGACGACCTGTGCACGTACCTGGCAGATCGGCTGGTGGAGGTTGGAGAGTCCGTTCCACGAAAACCGGAGAAGATGCTCGTCGGGAAAGCCGGCCGGAATCCCTGGAAAGACCCGCGCTTCTTTGACTACAAGGAGTACCCCGGTTCCCTCTGGGCGCCTCCCGGCAGCAAGCAACCCAACCGGGCAGCGCTGGGACGTTGGGGCTCATACATTAACGCCCTGGGTCGCAGGGACTACGGCCGCCCCCTCATCCTCGCAGCATCCGCCGACCTCGCCGAATCCACCAGCATCGCCGGCTTGGGCAAGTCCTTTGACGACTCCCTTCCGGGCTTTGGCCGCTACGATCGTGAACACAACACCGAGGGGGTGCTCCTTCCCTCGGTGATCACGGAGTTTGTCAACTCGGGGCTGTGCACAGGAGCAGCGTCGGTGAACTTCGCCGACGACCCCTTCGCAGAGTTCGACGGATTCGCCGCAGCGTGCTCCACGTACGGCTCCTTTGCTTACCTGAAATACGGGCTGATGCGCCTTTACTGTCAGATGAGCCAGGATTGCGAGATGAAGATGGGGAAAGTCATCTGGGTGGCAGGCCACTCCGGC
>CALFHQ010000035.1 GCA_937876385.1 uncultured Pseudomonadota bacterium | reverse complement strand
TTTTCCTGGAGAAATGGTGCATTTGGTTCACTGACAACTGGAAACGAAGAGCTACAAGGAGGATGAGGCGTGAACGTTCGGCGAGATTTACAGCACCTTCAGATGCATCGGGCTACACGACTTACTCAGGCTAAGTCTAAGTCGGAGATAGAAATATCCGGCGCTCTTTCGTTTTCGCTCGAAGCCGAGATCGGTGAGTCGACGACCAAGTTGGTTTTGAGGAATCTCCTGCCGATGGCCATTGCACTGCTGCCAGGACCGGAAATGCTGGTACAGTTCACCTGCTGAGACGCAGGAATGCTCGTTTGCCTCGGTACATTCATCAAGGAAGAGGCGGACGACGTCCTGCTGGTTGCGATGGCTGGTGGTGGCGTGAACCACAGAGTCCGGGGGGGCCAGACGTTCCTTCGCCCATGCCAGAGCACCCTCCACCATCCAGCGGAATATGCCGTCCTTCTCCTTGCGCAGTTTGTCCAGTAGATGCGGGTCGCCGCAGTCCTTGAAGCTAACGTCAAACGGGACAATATGCAGCCTTCGCCATATCCCGTCGTCGGTACCATGTATTTTGGGCAGGTGGTTCATGCTGAGCCAAACCTTGAAGCGAGGCCGGAAGCTGAAGAATTCCTGGTAGAGAAATCTTGCCGACACCTCATCCGACCCCGTCAGCTGTTTCACGATAGATTCTCCCAGCCCTCGGCCCTCTTCTGACTCTGAGGCTGACACGAACCGTGCCCCGTCCAGCCCTGCAATGTCATTGGTCGCCTGCTCCCCTTTGCGTGGTTCGAACGTGGCGAAAGGGGTCGCAGATGCGTACTCGCCGAGAATCGAGCGGACGGTCTCAACGAGAACGCTCTTGCCGTTCGCCCCACCCCCTATCAGCAAGAAGAGCACCTGCTCGCTCGTGTCACCCGTCAGTGAGTATCCCAGCGCACGTTGGATGTAGTCCCGTAGTTCTTCGTTACCGGGGAAGACCTCACCGAGGAACTGCTCAAATCGGGGACAGGCTGCGTCCCTGTCGTAGCTGGCACTGACACGCCTGCCGATCATGTCCTCCCTCAACCCATCCCGGACCTTGCCCGTACGGAGGTCTACTACGCCGTTTGCGCACGCAATCAGCATGCCATCCGGCTCCATCACCACGTTGTTGCCCCACTCGATGCCCGGCAAAGTCTGCGCCCGCTTCTCCGCAGCCACAAGCTTCTGGTGGTTCCTTGCGCCCTTTAGAAAAGAGAAGCGTTTCGAGTAGTCTGGGAGATTCTTCCGGTCTTTGTCGGTGAGGTCTCCACCCAGTTCACTAGCGAGGTCCTCCTCGTCAACGCACTCCTGCACCCAGATGGCTTCTTCCCTTGCCAGGATGGTACGATTAACGAGGCGCTGAACCTCCGACCCAGCGGTTTTCACCCAACTATGGCCCCCCCATAGGAACCACTTCGAAGTCCGCCGGTCAAAGCGTAGGCGGTCGCCGAAGAGAAACTGGAGTGCGGCTGCGTTGCCCTCATCGTTGTCATCCATGACGAAGAGGGTTTTGTACATGGCCATCTCCGTTGTGGCGACGGCCGCACTGCCCTTCACAGTAAGTCCGTCCCAGAACCTCTCCCTGACAATCTCAGCGATTCTCGATCTTGCTGCGGGGTCACTGCGGAGAGCGTCAAAGTGCTCACAGACCTGATCCCCGATGTCGTTCGTCCAACCGATTGGTGTGACCAGGTGCAAGAAGTCGATGGGTCGCTTCTGTCCGGGCAGTTCAATCTTGGACAGGGCATCTGCGAGTTCCGCCACTGGCGTCGTGGCTGGAACGACGGTGAGGAGGAGTTCTTGCACCGTGTAAGCATCGTCGATGATCTGGTCCAGGCAACCTATCTCGTGGTCATGTTCCTTGGCGAAGTCTGCAACATCGATCTTGACGTCCTGCTCAATACCGTCGTCGTCTTCCCCGCCCGCGTCGTCCATCGGAATGATGCCGATCTTGACCGGAAGTCCCTGCTGCGCCAGTGGATAC
>CALFHQ010000034.1 GCA_937876385.1 uncultured Pseudomonadota bacterium | reverse complement strand
CTGAAGATGGCTACTGACGGCGATTTGGCCAATTTTGGGTCGATGCCGGGCCTCATGTCGGGCAGCAAACTCCCCGTAAGGCCCGGTTCCCTTCCACCAGACGAATACAAGTCGTGGATCCGCAAGACAGGGAAGCACGAATACCTCGTTGTTCGTTCCAAGATGGACGAACAACTCAGCAACATGGATAGTCTGGGTCGCCAGGCCCGCATTGTCCCCTCGTACAAGGACGGCGCTTACAAGGGATTCAAGATCATCGGTGTCCGTCCCCGCAGTATCTACCGGGCCTTGGGACTTCGGAGTGGGGATGTCATCATGAAGGTCAACGGCCAGGAAATGGACACGCCTGCCCGAGCGTTGGACGTGTTCGAGAAGATGAAATCGGCGAATCCGTTGGAAATTGAGGTTCTGCGCAGAGGCAAGGACTTCCTCTTTGTGTACCGGGTCGTTGATGACCTGCCTGCGGAACCGACCGAGGATTGACCCTCTTCACCTCGTGCTTTTCACAACATGGCTCCTAGCCGTCTAGCTGACTTTCGAAGAGTGCTGGTCTGAGCTGTGGGTCACTTCGCTCAAGGCCTGATCCTGGTAAGCATGCATCAAATCATCGGCAAGTCGATCCCATCTGCGGGCCACTTCGATGGTCTCCTGGTCGGGAGTGAGGAGGGACTTGTGAGCCACCAATTGGGCAGCTTCCGCTGCCAGCGGTTCGACGACTTCTTCCGGGGTTCCGGAAAGAAGGTCTTGGACGAATTGTCTGGTGGAATACCAGCCGGCTACCCGCTGGAGGTCTCGGTGCATCTGCGTGAGGAGGACATTTCTGGGCCCTTCCCAGAGCTCGTTGATTGCAGAGTCTCGAAAGAGGCGGGGTAGGGCGGAGAAGTCCTCCATGATGCCGTGGCCGCCAAAGATGGACATGGCCTCTCGCAGTACGTCGGTGCTGTCCATGGAGGCGACCACTTTCTGAAGCATCACCAACTCTCGAACTCGGAAGCGGAGACGCCGAATCGGGTCGGGCTCGTCGGCGGAGAGTCCGCCTCGAAAGCCGTCGGGGAGACTGAGGAAATCACGATAAACCGAGAAGGCGCCTGCCAACGTGGACTGGGCTCGATGATCCAAGTTCTGCAGTTGACCTGCGACCAGGGGGTAGT
>CALFHQ010000033.1 GCA_937876385.1 uncultured Pseudomonadota bacterium | reverse complement strand
GACAAAGAAGGCGGGAATGAACCCCTACTTGATGCAGATGGTGAACCTCAGAGAGCAATGCTCCTGGGTCCATGAAGACAAGGCAGCCGCTACTCGGAAGGCCGCATCTTTGATTCAGGCGGGGCTCCATCGTCTGCGCAAGCACGATCCACTGGAACAGGCCTCCATGGAAGCAGAGAGCGCCGTGCTGGTTCTCGGTGCGGGAGTTGCCGGGATCGAGGCCGCTCTGGTAGCGGCTCAGAAGGGTCGGAAAGTGTATATAGTGGAGAAAGACCCGTGCCTGGGGGGACATGCCAACCGGTACGAAGAGGTTTTCCCGGCCATGGAATGCGGAAGTTGCATGCTGGAGCCAAAGCTCGACGAACTTCTGCACAATGAGGACATCACAGTCCTTCCCCACTCGGTCTTGAAGGATGTTGTGGGGTTCCACGGGAACTTCACGGCCACGGTCTTGAAGAAGGCTCGCTATGTGGACGCCAACGCCTGCTTTGGCTGTGACGAGTGCATGAAAGCCTGCCCGGTGAAGGGGATCACGGACGATTTCGCTGAAGGTCTCCAGACTCGAAGCGCTATCTACATTCCTTACCCGGGTGCCTTGCCCAACGTCGCCCTCATTGATACGGATCACTGCCTTCGGTTCAAGGGGGATCAGTGCACCGCGTGTGCTGACGCTTGCCCCTTTGGAGCGGTGGATTTCACGCAAAAGGACGAAGAGCTCGAATTGCCCGTGGGAGCCTTTGTCCTCGCCACGGGATTCACGACCTTCGATGCCGGTAAGATTCCGCAGTTGGGATACGGAACGGTGCCGGAGGTTTACGACGGCCTCGAGTTCGAAGCGCTGCTCAACTCCGGCGGACCCACCGGCGGTGAGATTCGCATGAAGAACGGGGAAGTGCCTCGCTCCATCGCATTCATCCATTGCGTGGGGAGTCGCTCAGAAGAGCACGACGACTACTGCTCGGGCACTTGCTGCATGTACACGATGAAGTTTGCACATCTGGCCCACGCCAAGCTTCCCAACGCCGAAATCATCGACATCCATTCTCACCTGTCTATCGCTGGAAAGGGCTACTACGAGTTGCTCAGAAAGGTTACCTCGGAGGGGATGGAGATTGTCCGCACGGTGAATCCTTCGAAGATTCGAGTACGGGAGGGAGATGGGACTCGTGTCGTTGAGGTTCCTCACGGCATGGGAACCCGCCGCATCACCGCGGACATGGTCGTTCTATCCACGGCCATGGAACCCTCCGCCGACGCCCAGCGCTTGGCCGAGTTGTTTGAGGTGGACCTCGATTCCTACGGATTCGTTCAGGAAGGCCACGGTCGATTGGGCGCGGTCACCACGAACATCGAAGGGGTGTACGCAGCCGGTTCGGTGCGGGCTCCCGGTGACATCCAGGCAGCGGTGACCGAGGGTGCAGCAGCATCTGGTAAGATCCTCCACAGCCTTATTCCGGGCCAGAAGATTGATCTCGAGAGCCGGGTGGCCTGGTCCGATCCGGACCGCTGCGGTGGCTGCAAGATGTGCGTCTCCATGTGCCCATACAAGGCCATCCATTACGACCCGGTAGAAAAGGTATCGACGGTGAACCAGGCGCTGTGCCACGGCTGCGGGACGTGTGTCTCCGCTTGTCCGGGCGGCGCCATGGAAAGTCGTCACTTCTCCAACGGACAAATCTTTGCAGAAATCGAGGGGTTGCTGGCATGAACAACTTCGAACCGAACCTGGTTGGTTTTCTCTGCAACTGGTGCTCCTATGCCGGCGCCGATTCAGCAGGAAGCCGTAAACTTCAATATCCCGCGGCATTCAAGGCCGTCCGAGTGATGTGCAGCGGCCGGGTGGATCCCCAGATGATCCTCAAGGCCTTCGCTGAAGGCGCCGATGGCGTCACAATTTTCGGATGCCATCCCGGCGACTGTCACTACAAGGAGGGCAACCGCAAAGCTGAATCGAGAGAGACGCTTCTTCGACAGGTGCTCCCCGATCTCGGCATTGAGCCGGAACGCCTCCGATTGGAGTGGATCTCGGCCTCGGAAGGAAGCCGATTTGTGGAAGTAGTCGAGGAGTTCTATCAAGACATCAAGGCCATGGGGCCACTCAAAAAACGAGCGACAGCTTAGGAAACTTCGGGGGAACGACACATGGCAAAACCGAAAGTAGCGTTCTACTGGTGTTCCAGTTGCGGCGGGTGCGAAGAAGCGGTGGTTGATCTGGCCGAAGGTCTGCTGGATGTAGCAGCGGCCGTTGACATCGTGCTGTGGCCGGTGGCCATCGACGCCAAATACGAAGACATCGAGAAAATGGAAGATGGGGAAATCACGGTCTCGTTCATCAACGGCGCCATTCGACTGGACGAGCAGCAAGAGATCGCCCAACTCCTTCGCCGCAAGTCGCAGGTGGTCATCGCCTTTGGCAGTTGCGCCCAGTTGGGTGGAATCCCCGGGCTGGCGAACTTCAAGGACAAGGAGTCGATCCTCAGCCGCGCCTTCTTCGAAGTGGCAACCACGGTGAACCCTGACAAGGTTCTTCCTCAAGCCCACTGCGTTGACGAGGGGCACGAGTTGACCCTCCCGAACCTGTGGAACACCGTGCGCCGACTGGATGAAGTGGTGGATGTGGACTACTTCCTTCCTGGATGCCCACCCATGCCGGACACCATCTCGCAGGCTCTGGATGCTCTCCTCAGCGGCAATCTGCCCGAGAAGGGAGCCATCTTGTCGCCGACGAAGAACCTCTGCTCGGAATGCTCCAGGCGTGACTCGAAACCCGAGACCATCGCCGTGGAGAAGTTCCAGCGCATCATCGACGTGGACATCCCCGAGGAAGACTGCTTCCTGGCTCACGGCGTCCTTTGCATGGGACCGGCAACCCGCTCCGGCTGCGGCGAGAGATGCATCAGCGCCAACATGCCGTGTAGAGGTTGCTATGGTCCATGCGATGGGGTCACCGACCAGGGTTTGGCGATGCTCAGTGCCTTGGCGGGTTCGGTGAACCTGAAGAAACCGGAAGAATTCGACCGTATTTTCAAAACGCTGGATGATGCAGCAGGTACCCTCTACCGGTTCTCCCTGCCGGCTTCAATCGCACATAACGGCGGTCTACTTCAGCGAGAGGGAGGCGACGAACAATGAGGAAGATATCCATTTCCCCCATCACCCGACTGGAAGGCCACGGAAAAATCGAGATTTTCCTGAACGACGCCGGGGATGTTTCCCGGGCGTACCTTCAGGTTCCCGAGATGCGTGGGTTCGAAAAGTTCTGCGAAGGAAGACCCGCTGAAGAGATGGCACGAATCACGCCACGAATCTGCGGAGTGTGCCCCAGCGCCCACCATCTCGCTTCTGCCAAGGCCCTCGACGACCTCTACGACGTCGAACCGACCCTGACGGCCAAACTCATTCGTGAGTTGCTCTACAGCGCCTTCATGTTCGAAGATCATATCCTTCACTTCTTCTTCCTGGGCGGCCCCGACTTCATCGTCGGTCCCCAGGCGGACAAAAGTGCCCGCAATATCCTCGGGGTCATTGACAAGGTCGGACTCGAAGCGGGCAAGAAGGTCATCGACATTCGCAAGAAGTGCCGAAACATCATCAGCACCCTCGGTGGAAAGGTAATCCACCCCGTGTGCGGCATTCCAGGGGGCGTCTCCAAGAAGGTAACCCCGGAAATGCAAGAAGAGTTCAAGCAGACGGCGAAGGAAGCCGTTGAATTCGGCCGTTTCGCTCTGAGCGCCTTCGACGACATCGTCCTGAAGAACCCGGCCTATCTTGAGCTTGTCACCGGCGATACCTATCGCCACGAGACCTACTACATGGGACTGGTGGACGAGAACAAGAAGGTCAACTTCTACGACGGCACCATTCGAGTCGTGACTCCAACGGGAGAGGAGTTCGCCAACTTTGCGGCCAGAGACTACGCAAAGCACATCGCCGAACACACCGAGCCCTGGACTTATCCCAAGTTCCCTTACCTTCGCAACGTTGGCTGGAACGGGTTCAAGGACGGCGCAGACAGCGGAATCTACTCGGTTTCTCCGCTGGCTCGCCTCAACGCCTCGGCTGGCATGGCGACCCCGCTGGCGCAAGCAGAGCACGACCGACTCTTTGATACCGTCGGCGGGAAACCGTGCGGATTGACCCTGGTGTACCACTGGGCCCGCTTGGTGGAAGCCCTGTACGCAGCCGAGCGCCTCCTCGAATTGGCCGAACACCGTGAGTTGACGAGCCCGGACATCCGGAATCGAAACCTCAATTTAAAAAAGGAAGGCTGGGGAGTCGTGGAAGCTCCGCGAGGAACGCTGTTCCACCACTACGAATCCGATGACGAGGGTCTCATCACAGGGGCAAACTTGATCGTGGCAACTCAAAACAACATGGGTCGGATTAATTTGTCTGTGGACAAGGCTGCTCGGATGCTAATTAAGAATGGTGAGGTCAACGATGGCCTGTTGAACATGGTGGAGATGGCCTTTAGAGCCTACGACCCATGCATGGCTTGTGCGACCCACGCTCTGCCCGGACCGCTTCCGTTGGAGGTCAACATTTACGACTCCAACCGCAACTTGCAGCGCTCTCTTCGGCAGTGATGACAACGAATCTTTGGCTTGCGGGGTGGCAGTTCACCCCGGTTTTCAACGTCTCTGAATATTGATGGAGGGAGTTCACATGGCAACAGAAGTTCTCGATTGTGTTGGAATGAAATGCCCGCAGCCCGTATTGAAGATGGCCGCCAAAGCTGCAACGATGAAGGCGGGAGACATCCTTGAATTGGTGGGCGACTGCCCGACCTTCGAAAAGGACGCTCGACAGTGGTGCGACCGTACCGGCAAGACCCTTCTCGCTGTTCGAGATGAGGGTGGTGGCAAGATGCGCGCTCAGATTCAGATCTAGTTCATTTGTTTTCTCCGGTCGGCCCGCCGACCGGAGAAAACTTTCCAGCTTCCAGCCTACTGCCTACTGCAAACTGCAAACTCCCCGCTCCCTACGCACTCATCAGTGTCTGGAGAGCGGAACGAATGTCACTGGCGGTATTCACGAGGTCTTCGGCGTCTTGCTGGGTCTGCGTAGCGTTCTGGGCGATAGCCTGGGCAGCAGCAGCGATACCGGCGATGGACTGGGCGATCTCCGAGGAGCCCTTGGCAGATTCGTTGACCGAACGAGCCATCTCGCTGGCCGTTGCGGTCTGCTCTTCCACGGCCGAAGCAATGACTGACTGAGAGTCGGCGATTCGGCTGACAATGTCCTCAATCTGTGCAATGGCAGCGACGGCTTCCTGGGCATCGGCCTGAATGCCCTTGATTTGCTTTCCGATGTTTTCGGTGGCCTGCGCCGTTTCTCGGGCCAGCTCCTTAATCTCGTTGGCGACGACGGCAAACCCCTTACCGGCCTCACCCACTCGGGCTGCTTCAATGGTGGCGTTCAATGCCAGGAGGTTTGTTTGCTCGGCGATGGAAGCGATGACGTCGGTGACGTGGCCAATCTCGGTACTGGACTTGCCCAGCTTAACGATCTTCTCGTTGGTGGTTTCGGCAACGTGCACGGCGGTGGCAGCGACCTTGGAGGCGGCGGCAGCGTGCTGAGCAATCTCGGTGATACTGGAGCTCATCTGCTCGGTTCCTGCGGCAACGCTTCCGGAGTTGGCGCTCACTTCGTCGGCTGTGGATGCCACGACTTTGGCTTCACTATGGGTCTCATCGGCGCTGGCCCCGAGTTGCTGGGCACGGTCGGTGAGCTGCTCGGCGGACATGATGAGGGCGTCGGCGGTCATCTCCATGGCCACGGTGACTCCCTGGACCTTGCCGACAAAGGCATTAATCATTCTGCCCATGTCTCCCATCTCGCCTTCCCCTTCGTCGGTGGTCCGGCTGTTGAGATCACCGTTGACCACCCTCTGCAAGACGTCACGGTACTTTCCGGCGGCCACTTCGAGCCCCTGAG
>CALFHQ010000032.1 GCA_937876385.1 uncultured Pseudomonadota bacterium | reverse complement strand
GAGTGGAGCGTAAACGCATTTTTTATCGAGGACCGCCATGGAAAGCACGATTGCGATTTTTCCAGCGAACATCGGCCACAAAAGTGACCTCGTAAAGATGAATATCGCTATGGCTCTGGAGACCGAATCGATCGAACTGGACAACGAAGCGGTTCGATTGGGGGTGAGCCACGCCCTGCGGGACCCCGGACGGGGCACCTACTACATTGCACAGCTTGCAGACACTGTGGTTGGATGCCTTCTAATTACTCGGGAATGGAGCGATTGGCGCAACGCCTGGTTCTGGTGGATTCAGAGCGTCTATGTTCACCCGGACCACCGCCGAAAGGGGGTCTTTCGAGCCCTTTACGAGCATGTCGTGGACCGAGCTCGCCGAGATGCCACTGCTTGTGGAATTCGTTTGTACGTCGCCCAGAGCAACAAGAGAGCTCAGCAAACCTATTGCAAACTCGGCATGGGGAAGGCCCGGTACGAACTGTTTGAGTTGGACTGGTCGTTGGAACGGGCCGAATCCGAGGAACAGGATTCGAAGGATTGCTCGTAGCGGACTCGGTTTCAGTCGGGACGTTGATTGGCCAGGGCGAGGGTCTCGTTCATCTGCCGGCTTTCTTGCAGCTTCTCTAGAGTTACCGGACAGCGCCACGACCAATTTTCCGGTCGAACCACTCCAGGCAGGTTGATTCGATGGGTGGCCGGAGGGCCTGAGAGCAGTTCGAAGGGGTGCAGCAGATCCTGCAGCAGGTGCACGACGAATAGCGAATTCACCCCTGCAAACCATTTCATCACTTGAATTCCCAGTTCCTGCGAGACGGATTGAGGAACCTCCCCTTCGTTGCCCAGCAGTCCCCACAATTCTCCCCGTTCCATGGGATTATGCTCCCACCAGTCGGCGAAGGTCTCGGAGTCGTGGGTGGACAAAGTGGCCACGGCGAGGGGTTCGTAATCGCCTGGAGTGATGAAGGTGCGGTCCCCCTCCCACCATTTCTCCCAGCGTTGAACTTTGAGGCCGCAAATGCCCATGTCCCGCATGGTGTCGCGGGTGACGTGGGGAATCGTACCCAGATCCTCGGCTAAGGGGAGCATCGTGGAGGATTCCAGCATCATGCTCAGGATTCGGCGCCCATGCTCTCCCCACTGGGATTCGTCTTGAGGAACGAACCAGCCGTTCTTTCCGGTCTGCTCGCCGTGGCGAATGGTCCAGATTCGAAAGAACCCCACCACATGGTCGATGCGAACGAGGTCCATGAACTGCTCGGCGCTGTGAAGACGACCTCGCCACCATTGGTAGTTGTCGGCTCTCATGGCCGGCCAGTTGTAGGTGGGAAATCCCCAGTTCTGGCCGTCTTCCGAGTACATGTCAGGCGGGGCGCCGGCTACGGTGTCCATGTGGAACTGGTCCATGTGAGCCCAGACATCGGCGCTGTCCCGGTTTACCAGGATGGGAATGTCCCCCTCGATGAATACGCCGTTTTGTAGGGCGTAGTCGTGGGCAGCAACGAACTGCCGAGCCAGCTCCATTTGCAGGAAGCGGTGGAAGTCCATTCGGTCGGCGTGCTGTATTCTAAAAGCTTCTCGTGTTTCCTTTTCCACGTACTAGTCGCGCCAATCCTCCCAGGAACGGAACTCCTCAACCTCTTTAATGACTCTGTAGAGAAGGTAGTTCTCCAACCAGGGATTCTTCTGGTGAAGTTCGTCATGACGTGCTTCAAGAGGGCGTTGCTGTACTGGGAGTACCACTCGTGCGCCAGCTCCATCTTCCGCCACCGAACGATGCGGGCTTCCACTCGACTTGCCTTGTTGAATTCTGCCCCTTCCTTGCGAATTCGCTCAATCCAGGCGGGGTCGTCGGCAGCACCGGGGAATTCGTCCAGGGCAAGATAGAGAGGGTCTAAGGCAAAGGCGGAGAGGGCGGAATAGGGTTCGGCCCCCGAACCCATGTCGTTTACCGGAAGAATCTGAAGCACCGAAGCGCCGATCTCTCGACACCAGTCCACCATGCCCCGAATGTCCGCCGTATCTCCGACGCCAAAATCCCGTTCGCTTCGGAGAGAGAACAGTGGGACACAGACGCCGAAACGCTTCTGGGTTCCGATCCGTTCCCAGTGTGGGCGAGTGGGCTTACCTTCCAACTGTTGGGCAAGTGGGGTGGGCTTCTGGTCGGTCATGGTGCTCCTCACAAAGGATGTTCCGTCGCTGACCTTTATCACTCCACAACGCAACGGACAATGGAAATGAAGGGAGCGCCACGGCTGGCAGCAGCTTTCTCCTTTGCCATCGTTGATGCGGCCAAGTATACTCGGTGGGTTGGGTACAGCCTTCATTGCAGGGTGGTCGATATGACTAGAATAATTTCGGTTTCTGGTGTTCTGGCGAGTTTGCTGGTGTGTTTCATGGGCGCATGTTCCGGTGACGGGGCTCAAGCCAACATCGATTTTGATATGGTTGGGGCGTTGCCCGATGCGTTGGAGGATGCGGTGGACGTTGCCGTAGAACCCGATTTGGAAACGCCACCCGACGGAAAGAAGGAAGACCTCCCGACGGATTTCACGACGGATTTGGGACCTCAGTTGCCCATGGGAACCTTGTGCAATTCAAATTCTGTGTGTGCGTCGAATTTGTGCGTGGATTTTGCCTCCGGGGCCAAGTGTACCGCCCCCTGCATTGACAACACGGTATGCATTGTCGAATGGGGCTGTGCCCCGGCATCGGACTTGGTGGAAGGGACTCCGGATTCCATTTGCGCTCCGGTGGACGACTACTCCTGCTTGCCCTGTAAGGAAAGCGTCGAGTGCGCGGATCCGGCTTTCTCCCTGGCATCCTGCGTGGACCAGGGGCCCGATGGACTCTTCTGCGGCAACCCGTGCAGCCAGGCCGGCGATTGCAAAGGAAATCAGACTTGTCGATCCGGGGTCAATGCCGAGGGGGATTCGGGAGCCTGGTGTCAGCCCATGGTGGGGTTGACTTGCGCCTGCCCGCCGTTGGGTTTTGACGAGATCTCCGAGACCACTTGTTACCACGAAAACGTGCAGGGCATTTGTTTGGGGACTCGCCGATGCGATCTCCAGGGGTTGACCGATTGT
Source organism: uncultured Pseudomonadota bacterium (assembly GCA_937876385.1). GTDB lineage: Bacteria > Myxococcota_A > UBA9042 > CAIXZC01 > CAIXZC01 > CALFHQ01. Next base: position 2,853 of record CALFHQ010000032.1, on the reverse strand, counting down.
GACGCAATAGAACCTCAGGCGGAGGTTTGCAACGGAGAGGACGACAACTGCGATGGGCTTACCGACGAAGGATTTGGAACCGCCTCTTGTGGGCAAGGGGAGTGCGTACATACGGTGGACCGATGTGTGGATGGAAACCTCGTGGAGTGCGACCCCATGGAAGGCTCCATGGAGGAGATTTGTGACGGTCTGGACAACGATTGCAACGGGTTTGTTGACGAGGACTTCCCCGACCTGGACGAAGACGGCACCCCCGACTGCATGGAAGAGGACATCGACGGGGATGGGATTTTGGACGGGGAGGACAACTGCCCGTTGAGCTTCAACCCCGATCAGACCAACACCGACGAAGATGCCCAGGGGAACGTCTGCGACGACGACGACGACAACGATGGGTCGTTGGACAACGAGGACTGTGCTCCGACCAACCCCGCAATCTTCCCGGGAAATCCCGAAGTTTGTGACAACAAGGACAACGACTGCAACGGAGCCATCGACGAAAGTCTGGGGCAGACCACCTGCGGCCAGGGGCCCTGTGAACACACGATTTCCAACTGCGCTTACGGAATCACTCAAACGTGTGACCCGCAACAAGGGGCTTCGCCCGAGGTATGCGACGGGGAGGACAATGATTGCAACGGCATCACGGACGAAGGTCTGGGAGAGACGGTGTGCGGTGTTGGGCCGTGCGAGCACACGCAGCAAAACTGTGTGAACGGGGTGCCCAAGAGCTGTGACCCGTTGCTGGGAGCGCTGGTTGAGGTCTGCGACGGGCAGGACAATGACTGCGATGGCGTAGCAGACAACGGGGTCAGCGAGCCCAATGGATGCAGTGACAACAACCCGTGCACCAGCGGCGATGCTTGCATCGACTCCGTATGCCAGGGAACAGCCTACGTCTGCAACGATGGAAACCCGTGTACGGCCGATAGCTGCAACGGCGATGGAACGTGTACTTTCGCCCCGGATGCCGTTGGATGTGCCGACGTGGGGTGCTCCGATGGAACTCGAGAGGGGTGGGTGAATGCGGCAAACTACCCAACCGTAGCGGGGTGTGCGGGAACCTGGTCCAACACCAACCTTCGGGCCCAGCGAACCAATACAATCTGTGGCAGTGGAACGGCGTGCCCCGTTGCGGAAGACCTTTGTGGGGCCGGGTGGCACATCTGCATGAAGAACGGCCAGCCCAGTGATCTCTCCAGTCGCCTCAGCGCGTCCCAGTGTGACGGTGGTCCCAACGGAGCGTTCCTGGTGGCTTCCAGTCGGTGCACCGGCTGGTCCTTCCTGGGCGGTTGTGAATACGATACACCGTACGGGTGTGGCGGTGGGAACGGCTGCGACCAGGCGATTTGTTGCGGCCAGGACTGCAGCAAACCCACCTGTGATGACGCCGTGTGGAACAACAACACCGTTCGCTTTGACGTCAATCACGGTTGCGGAGATATCTCCCCCAACAACGAATCCGGCGTGAGCGGAATCCTGTGCTGTCGAGATTCCTGATTTGGCCCCGTTTTGCGTTGACGATTTCCCCCCCTCCGGGTACCCTTTCTCGGTTATTGAACGAGCAATTGGTTGACCGGAGGCGAGCATGAGAATTCACCAGCTACTCACATTGGCCGCGCTGTTGCTGTTTGCGCCCACAGTCTGGGCGTTTGACACCATCACGTTTAAGGACCCCACCGGGGACGACAAAGGGCCTGGAACCTACACGTATCCTTCCCATGCGGTGTACGAAGCAGGCACCTTCGATATCAAGGAAGTTGAAATCGAAGACAAAGGGGACAGCGTTCAATTCAAAGTGACGGTGAAGCAGCGAATCAAGGATCCGTGGGACTCCAAGAGTTGGACCCCTCCCGGACAGGGTTTCTCCCTTCAGTTCGTGCAAATCTATATCGACCGGGACCACAAGGTGGGCTCCGGGCACACGAAGACCCTTCCGGGAATCAACATTCTCTTTGCCCCGGACGAGGCGTGGGACAAGGTGGTCCTCATCAGCCCCCAGGCGGTCAGCCGTCTGAAGATGGAGACCAAAATGAAGGCGAAGGAGTTCGCCAAAGACGTTGTGATTCCCAAGAAAGTTCGAGTCAGTGGAAAGACTTTCACGGTGACGGTTCCCAAGAAGGATCTGGGCGAGCCGACCCGCGATTGGGGATTCCAGGTCGTCATGCAAAGCAACGAAGGATACCCCGATGCGGCCGATCTCCTCACCCGAGACGTCAACGAGATAGAAGGGGAACACCGGTTTGGTGGTGGAAGTGATTGGGATTGCGATCCCCACGCCATTGACATTCTGGCCGGGAAGGCGACGGGGGATTCGTCGGAGAAAGCAGCCCAGTATGACGCCTTGAAGTACACTTGCGCCGGTTCCGACATGTCCAAAGCCAAGCTTGCCGTCGTGCCCATGATCTACAAAAAGTAGCAACGCCGAATCCCAGGAGAATTTCATGAAGCGGTTTCTGCTCTCGGCGCTGGCTCTGGTGACCCTGTTTGTCGGGTTGCCCGGAGTGGTGCGTGCGGACAAATCGAAGTTCGAGATGGACGCCAAATTGTACACGAAGTGGCTGTACCGAAACGACGACTCCCAGGGAGTCCTCTGGTTGGGGAATCCGTTCTGGCCCGACGACATCGCCGGGAACAACGGGGTGGCCACGGAGTTCGACATCACCTTCCGGGGGAATGTGAGCAAGTGGGTGCGGGCTGGTGCCCGACTGAAGACTCGATTTGGCGGCGTGTGGCAGGATTGGTGGGAGAGCGGAGAGGCCAAGCCCGAGTACCTGGGAGAGCACAACACTTCGGGGGACAGCCTGGGGATGAACCGGGCGATGTACCTCAAGTTGCGCGGCTTTTACGTGC
>CALFHQ010000031.1 GCA_937876385.1 uncultured Pseudomonadota bacterium | reverse complement strand
CCTGACTCTGTGGTAGCTCTCGTAAAGACGATGTGGGCCGAAGAGATCTCGACTGAGGGAGAGGCGGTATGGAAGGAGTGACGAGGGTGAGCCCCGTTCGACACCGCAAGAGTGACGGACACCACCGGGCGGACCTCCTGTTTCGGGGGTTGGCCACTGCGGCAGGAGTTCTCATTCTCCTGGTGACCGTTGGGGTCTTCTTTGGTCTGGTACGGGGGTCGAGTCTGTCCCTTGAGAAGTTCGGGCTGGGGTTCCTTTTCTCCCAGGAATGGAACCCCGTTACCGGGGAATACGGCGCCTTGAGCAGCATCTTTGGGACCCTGGTCTCCACGGCATTGGCCATGGTCATTGCCGTTCGGCTGAGCCTGGCCATTGCCCTCTTTCTGGTGGAACTGGCCCCCCCTTGGCTTGCTCGCCCCGTAGGATTGGCCATTGAACTGCTGGCGGCCATTCCCAGTATCATCTACGGCATGTGGGGACTCTTCGTCTTTGCCCCATTCATGGCAGAACACGTCCAACCGGGGCTCAAAGAGGCGTTGGGTTTCCTTCCTTTGTTCCAAGGACCGCCCATGGGCATCGGGATGCTCACCGCTGGGATCATTCTGGCCCTCATGATTCTCCCCTTTGTCAGCTCCATCATGCGGGATGTGTTCCAGATGGTGCCCCCCGTGGTGAAGGAAGCCGGGTACGGATTGGGAGCTACCACCTCGGAGGTGGCCCGCAGTGTTACCACCCGATACGGCATCACCGGACTCATCGGGGCGGGCTTTCTGGGCCTCGGGCGGGCCTTAGGTGAGACCATGGCGGTGACCTTCGTCATCGGCAACAACCACTCCATTTCGGCTTCCCTGTTTGCCCCTGGCAACAGCATTGCCTCCACCCTTGCCAATGAGTTCGCCGAAGCCTCGGAGCCACTCTATCTGAGCGCCATCATCGAATTGGGGCTCGTGCTTTTTGTGGTGACGTTTGTGGTGCAGGTCATCGCCCATCTCTGGTTGAAGCGGGTGGGGCTTAGACTGGGAGCGGAGCGATGAAACGACGAAATCCCCTGCCACGAAAGATCCTCGACCGAGTCATTACAGTGGCTTCCGGGGCTTCTGCCATGGTGGGCATCTTGTTTCTGGCGTGGATTCTCTACGAAGTCATGAGTCGAGGATTTCGAGCCATCAACTGGTCCTTCTTCACGGCCCTGCCGACCCCTCCCGGAGTGGAAGGTGGAGGACTCTCATCGGCGCTCTTCGGGACCCTTGTGATGACCGCTCTGGCCACTGCCATCGGTGTTCCCATCGGAATGCTCTCCGGGGTGTACCTGGCGGAATACGGAAAGCGAAGTCGCCTGGCGTCTATCATCCGTTTTAACGTCAACGTCCTCATGGGAGTGCCTTCCATCATCATTGGCCTGTTCATCTACACCCTCGTGGTGTTGCCCATGGGATCATTCTCCGGATACGCCGGAGCCCTGGCGCTGGCCGTTCTCATGCTGCCGGTGGTGGGACGAACCACCGAGGACATGCTCGCCATGGTCCCCAACGACCTGCGTGAGTCGGCCCTGGCGCTGGGTGCTCCGCGGTGGAAGGTGACCGTTGGAGTCGTCTTTCGAGCAGCGAAGAGGGGGCTCATCACCGGGGGACT
>CALFHQ010000030.1 GCA_937876385.1 uncultured Pseudomonadota bacterium | reverse complement strand
ATCCCGAAGACCTTCCGGGTGGTTTGTTAATTTTGTTTCCCTTTTCTCTCTCAGCCTCCTATACTCACTCCAAAGAGAAAGTCCCCGATCGTGAACCAAATTGGCGCCCTAGACCCCATGAACAGGGGGTTTATGTGGTCTGAAGTTTGGACGTGTCGCTTCGCCCCGACGCTCGCGTCCATACTGGCGCCCGCGATCGGGAAAACGGCCGAGGGCTCGGCGAAACAATTCGTCTGGCCCCGTGATGTCAACGCAACGCAGGGGGTAGCAAATGACTGACAACGTGGACACCAGAGAGGGGATGGCAACGCCTCCCGAAGCACCCGAACCCAAAGAAGCAATCGAAGTGCCAAAGGAGCCCGACGCGGTAGAGCCCGACGCGGTAGAGCCCGACGCGGTTACACCAAAGTTCACGGCGCTTATCGAAGAGTACGACAAGCTGGCTCGCTACAATGGAATCGCCCGAAGCGCCTTTCCCGTCCTGGTGCTGGGACTCATCATCACCTTCATCATCTCGATCTGGATGTCGGTGAGCAGCGCTTTTCCTCAAGACTCGGTCACCGAGCAGTCGGTCAAAGCGGGGGAAGAGTTGCTCCCCGTTATCAACAAGGTTCTGAAGGGATTCCTGGACGACGTCGCCCCGCAACTTGCCGACGAATTCACGGCCCAACTGGCCTTGAACGGCGAGAAGATGGCGGAAACCGTGGGAAAACAGATAGAACGCCTCGACCGCACCAACAAGGAGTTCGTTACCAATCAAATCAAGGCCTCCATCGCCTCGAAGAAGGGAGAACACCGAGAGCTTCTCCTCAAAGCGATGCCAGAGTTGAAGGACGACGAGAAGACCCTCAACCTCCTCACAGACCGGGTCAATGCGGCCTTCGAGCAGTGGACCGTCAAGTACATGCTCGAGATGATGGAGGATTACTACCTGGCCATGGCGAAGATCAACGACACCGTGATCAAGAACTACAAGCCGAAGACCGGGAAGGTCGGCGCACAGAACTACCGCGTGCATGAAAGTGAAATGCTCGAGTTGTTCCTGGAACTCCTGAATGCTGCCTATGCCGAGCCGGCCGTGGCACCCGCACCGACCGCGGATGCATCGGCCAAAGAAGCTCCGGCGGTGGAAGCCCCCGCACCAACCGACGCGCCAGAAGCAGACGCGCCACCGGCAAGCGGCGGGACTCCCGTTGAAGAAGCGGCCCATTCCAACGAACCCGTGCAGTAAGGAGGAAACCCATGAACGAACAATTGGAAAGCAAGCGGCAACTCGACGCTGCACAGAAGTTCTTTGAAGCCAAGATTGCAAAAGAGAAGCGAACCTTGAAGATTCGCATCATCTTCGGCTCGGTGGTCACTCTCCTGGTGCTGGCTTACCTCATCTGGATCAGCAGCACCTTGACGAAACTGGCGACCCCTCAGAAGATGCGAGAGATCATCGTCACCACGGTGAAGGCACAGGCGCAGCCAATCGTCAACTCGGCCAAGAAGGAACTCCTGACGAACAAGTCCAGCATAATCAAGTTCCTCACCGACGAAGGACTCACAAACCTGGCCGAGGTTCTCTTCAAGGAAGGGGAGGTCTCCTTCAAGAAGCTCATCACCGGGATCGCCAATGAAACCGTGGGAGAGTTGAACGGCCACTTCGTCGCTGTCTTGACAGACAAGAGTTCCACCCTCCGGTCGGTGCTCGAAAACCCCAAGCGACCGCACCTCGAAGCGGACCTCATCAAGGCCTTCGACGACGATCTTCAAAAGGCCATGGGAGAGGTCAACCTGGACCAGGAATTCAGAGAGCCCCTGTCTCGGAAGCACAAGGAGAGCATTCGACACTTGAATGAAATCAATCAGAAACTGCAGAAGCTCGCCTCCGGCGACAACTTGAATCGCCAGGAGACGTTGACCATCCGATTCATCAAGCTGTGGTCGGGCTACGTCAACGACATGGGCAGCGAAGAGAACACCCCGAAGCCGACCAAACAAGCGGGCCCACCGGCCGCCCAATAGCAAAGGACCAATCTCCACCTGGATTCACCGCCGCAGCCCCAGTACCATTTCCTCCTTTCTGCTTGTTTGCCGACGGGAAACGTGTTACCCGGAGTGACGATTGGAGAATCTCCCGGAGCGGACCAGAGACACTCTCACTGCGGGAGCTTCTACCCCAATTGGAGGAGTTAAGTGAAAGTCGTCATCGTCGGTGCAGGGGAAGTCGGATTCAACCTGGCCAGATACCTGGCAGCGGGAAGAAACGAAGTCGCCATTATCGAAATCGACCCCACAAAGTGCGCACGGCTGGATGAAGCCATGGATGTCGTGGTCCTTCGAGGCTCTGGAACCAACCCGGCAGTGCTCAAAGAGGCCGGGGTGGAAAAGGCATCGATGCTGGTCGCCGTGACAGACAGCGATGACACCAACATGATGGCGGTCTACGTCGCCTCCGCTTTTCTTCCCGAAGACGCCATCAAGATGGCTCGAATCCGAAGCCACGACCACATGGACAATTCCGAACTGCACCGCCGCTTCCACATCGACGTGGTGGTCAACCCCGAACAACTCCTGGCCGACAAAATCCAGCGCATTCTCGCCATCCCTGGAGCACTGGATACCTTCTTCTTTGAGGAAGGGGCCGTCACCGTGGTAGCCCTCAAGGCGACCCAGGGTGGGGTCATCGAGGGGAGAACCGTGGAGCAGTTCGCTCGGGCCGTCAACCGCTACCTGGATTGGGTGAGCAATCG